>NZ_JARAVL010000040.1:0-76114 GCF_033792725.1 Streptomyces sp. PA03-5A
CAGCCGGCCCGCCACGGAGGGACGCCGGGGGGTGCGGGGGGCCGTGCGGGCATCGGGGGCACGGGGGCACCCGCACCGCCGACACCGGCCGCTCCGGCGCCAGCGCCACCGCCGGGGGCGCCCGGCCCCGCGCCGGGGCGCCCGCCACTGCGCCGTTCCTCTATCAGGCCCACCGCCGCGGGCGGCAGCCACGCGGAGGCCGTGCCGGTGTCGTCACCCGCGGAGGAGAACAGATGCGGCGCCAACTGCGCCTGCAGGTCCGCCGGACTCGGCCGGCGGTCCGCCTCCATGCGCATGCACGCCTCGATGAGCGGCCGCAGGTCGCCGGGCAGACCCGACAGGTCCGGGCCCTCCCGGAGCAGCATGAAGACCGTCTCCACGGGGTTCGCCCCGTGGAAGGGCGCGTGCCCGGTCGCGGCGAAGACCAGCGTCGAGCCCAGCGAGAACACGTCGCTGGAGCCGGTGACGCTGCGCGAGTCCTTGGCCTGCTCGGGCGACATGTACGCGGGCGTGCCGACGGCGACGTTCGTCATCGTCAGCCGCGTGTTGGACACCCCGCTCGCGATGCCGAAGTCGATCACCCGCGGGCCGTCCTCCACGACGAGCACGTTGGAGGGCTTCAGGTCCCGGTGGACCAGGCCCGCACCGTGGATCGACTGCAGCGCCTCCGCGACCCCGGCCGCCAGCCACCGCACGGCCTGCACGGGCAGCGGCCCGGACTCGTTGACGATCTCCTCGAGCGAGGGCGCCGGCACGAAGGCCGTCGCCAGCCAGGGCACGGCGGCCCTGGGATCGGCGTCGACGACCGCCGCCGTGTAGAAGCCGCTGACCGCGCGGGCCGCCTCCACCTCACGGGCGAAGCGCACGCGGAACAACTGGTCCTCGGCGAGCTCCGCCCGTACGGTCTTGATCGCCACGCGCCGGCCGGACGCCGAGCGGGCGAGATAGACCAGGCCCATACCGCCGGCGCCCAGCCTGCCCAGCACCTCGAAAGGGCCGATCCGTCTCGGATCGTGCTGCGTCAGCTGCTGCACCACTGCCCTGCCACCTCCCCGTGGGTTCCCCCCATCCCGGGGTCCGTCCCTGATTCTTCCTGGGATGAGTATCAGTTGCGAACCCGGGGCGGTGTCGACACGCGATTACCTTTGATTCGGTTGCGGATCCGCGCGCGTTCAGGACGGCTTCTCACCGACCGTGGTACCGGGATCGATCAGGGCGAAATGGGCACCCTGGTCGTCGCTCGCCAGGAGGAAACGGCCGAAAGGCGAATCCATCGGACCCATCGTGACCCGGCCCCCGAGCCGCGCGACCGCCTCCGCGGCGCGGTCGGCGTCGGAGACGGCGAAGTAGACGACGAAGTGGGCGGGCAGTTCCTGCGGGAAACCCTCCCCCATCCGGAAGCGGCCGAGGACGGCCTTGTCGGGGGTGACCTCCTCGCCCTCGGGGACGAAGATCCGGAAGTCGATGGCCTCGTCCTCGATCCGCTTGCTGCCGAAGCCGAAGACCTCCTCGTAGAAGGGGTCGGTCCGCTCGGTCTCACGCGTGTAGACCTCGGTCCAGATGTAGGAGCCGGGGACGCCGGTCGCCTCGAAGCCGCCGTGCGTGCCGGCCTGCCACACCCCGAACACCGCGCCGCCCGGGTCGGCCGCCATGAGCATCGTGCCGAAGGGCCCAACGGGCATGGGCTCCATGATGAGTTGGCCGCCCGAGTCACGGATCCTGCCCGCGGTGGCCCGGATGTCGGAGGAGGCGAGGTAGAGGTTCCACACCGTCGGCATCCGGCCGTCCGGTTTGGGGGAGAGGGCCGCGACGTTCTTCCCGTCCGGGCCGTACGCCTGGGTGTACTGGCCGTACTGCTCCTCCCCCCGCCCGAAGGTCCAGCCGAGCAGTCCGCCGTAGAAGCGCTTGCCAGCCTCCAGGTCGTTGAGCATGGCGTCGGCCCAGCAGGGGGTGCCGTCGGGGTGCACGGCCATCTCGTCCTCGATTCGTCCGGTGATGCGGCTGGCGATCCCGATTCACGTGGGGATTCGCGTGGATCGACGGAGTGTCTGACTTGACACGTTATCGGCGGATCCCCCGCCGCGCCCGAGGAGAAATCGAACACATGGCCTTCCCCATTTGCAGGCACCGAATCGCGCGCTGATCACCAGCCCGTAAACTGACGGCATGACAGGACAAGTTCGCACCGTCGACGGCCGTGTGGCAGGGCGCCGGGGACAGGCGACGCGGCAGAAGCTGCTCGACTGCCTCGGCGAAATGCTCAGCACGTCGCCGTACCGGGACGTCAAGGTCATCGACGTCGCCCGGATGGCGGGTACCTCCCCCGCAACGTTCTACCAATACTTCCCCGACGTCGAGGGCGCCGTCCTCGAGCTCGCCGAGGAGATGGCCAAGGAGGGGGCCGCGCTGACGGACCTCGTCGCCGGCCGCTCCTGGGCCGGCAAGTCCGGCGCCACGGCGGCGGAGGAACTGGTCGAGGGCTTCCTCTCCTTCTGGCGCAAGCACGACGCCATCCTGCGCGTCGTCGACCTGGGCGCGGCCGAAGGGGACAAGCGGTTCTACAAGATCCGCATGAAGATCCTCAACCCCCTCACCAACTCCCTTTCCGACTCGATCAAGGAGCTCCAGGGCAAGGGCCGCGTCGACAAGGATGTCAGCCCGGCAGCCGTCGCCGGATCCCTCGTGGCCATGCTCGCCGCGGTCGCCGCGCACCAGAAGGGCTTCCAGAGCTGGGGCGTCAAGCAGGCCGAGCTGAAGCCGAACCTCTCGCTGCTGGTGCACCTCGGTGTGACGGGCAAGAAGCCGACGCGGTGACGCCGCGGCGCTGACGCCCGCCTCCGGCGGCATTGTTGATCTACGTTCACGTCGAAGTCCTGCCTGCAACGACGCGGGCGCCGACCGGTCCTCGGGGGAGGTTGCCGGCCCAGGCGCCCGCGTTGTCCTTTCCGGGGGCTCCGCTCCACGGCCCTACGGCTCCACGGCCCCGCCGCCGCCCGGCTCCACGGGGACGAGCCGGAACAACCGGATCCGCCGCTCCACGCGCCGCGCGTAGGTCGCGTACGGCGGCCAGAACTCCAGCAGCGCCGCCCAGACCACCTCGCGCTCCCCGCCCGTCAGCAACTGCGCCCGGACCGGGACGTCCCGGCCGCGCCAGCTGACCTCCGCGTCGGGGTGCTTCAGCAGGTTCCCCGTCCACGCCGGGTGGTCCGTGCGCCCGAAGTTGCTGCCGACCAGCACGAAGGTCCCGCCCTCCTCGGGCATGCAGGCCAGCGGGGTGCGCCGGGGCAGCCCGCTGCGCGCGCCGGTGGCGGTGAGCACCAACCCGGGCAGCATCCGCGCGCTGAGCAGCACCCTGCCGCGGGTCGCCCGGTGCACGAACCGGTCCAGCGCCGGGACGACATGCGGCCCGACCCTGGCGAACGCCCGGGTCGACGACATCTTCTGCACGGCGGTCCGCAGCACGCTCATGCCGCTGCCCTCCCCTTGGTCGTGGGCGCGGTCGTGGGTGTGGACGTCGGTGGGGACGCCGCCGCGGCCGCGGGTGCGAAGACGCCCGCCCGCTCGGCCGCGTGGGCCCGCAGCGCGTGCACGGGGCCGAAGAGCAGCTCGTCGGAGGCGGCCCGCTTCACGTACAGGTGCGCGTGGTGCTCCCACGTGAAGCCGATGCCGCCGTGCAACTGGACCGCCTGGCCTGCGGTGGCGCGCAGTGCCTCCAGGCCCTGGGCGAGCGCGAGCGGTGCCGCCACCACGGCGTCCGGTGCCTGCTCCGGGGCGCACCCGACGGCCCAGGCGGCGTAGTAGGCGGCCGAGCGGGCGGCCTGGACCTGGACGTACAGGTCGGCGAGACGGTGCTTGACGGCCTGGAAGGAGCCCACGGGCCGTCCGAACTGCTCCCTGACCCCGACGTACTCCAAGGTCCCCGCGAGCGCCTGGGAGGCCGCCCCGACGGCTTCCGCGGCCAGTGCGGCGGCGGCCAGGGCACCCGTACGGGCGAGCGCGGGGCGCGGATCGACCGCTTCCTCCCCGCCCAGGGGCTCGGCGGGGACGTCGCGCAGTTCGACGCGGGCCTGCGGGCGGGTCTCGTCCAGGGCGGTCAGCCGCCTGCGGACCAGGCCCGGGGCGTCGCCGGGGACGAGGAAGAGCCGGATCCGGCTGCGGGCGTAGCCACCCGAATGGGCGGCCACCAGCAGCAGCCCGGCGCCGGGGCCCCCGAGCACCTGGTCCGCCTGCCCGTACAGCCGCCAGACCCCGTCCGCCCGGCGGGCCTGCACGCCCCCCGCGCGGCCGCCGCCCGCCCAGTCACCGGTGTTGGGGCCGGTGAGGCCGAGGGCGACCAGGGGTGCGGCAAGGGCCGCGGGCTCCCCGGAGGCGAGGCGCGGCAAAAGGGCACGGCGCTGGGTGTCGGTGCCGAGCGCCTCGACCAGGGGGGCGGTGAGCACGGTCGTGCCCAGCAGCGGTGAGGGCAGCAGCGCCCGGCCGGTCTCCTCGCAGGCCAGCACCAGTTCCGTTGGGCCGCAGCCGGAGCCCCCGTACGCGACGGGCAGGGCGAGGCCTGGCAGCCCCAGCGACCGCGCCAGCAGCCGCCACAAGGCGCCGTCGTGGCCCTCGGGGGTGCGGGCGGCGGACTTCACCTCGTCCGGTCCGCAGCGTTTGCGGAGCAGTTCGCGCAGGGTGCGGCGGATCTCTTCCTGCTCCTCGGTGAAGGCGGCGTCCACGGCGAGCTCTCCTCCCACCTCGGGGGATCCGGCGGCGTCCGGAAACCCCAAATCTGATGTACCGTCAGATTCATGGCTCAGGGTCAGAGTACTCGCAACGGCCGTGAAGTCGCCGTCCTCGGCGTCGCGTTGTCCGACGGCGGCAGGGTCGACGACGCCACCCCCTACGCGCTCCACGCCCAGGCGGCGCGCCGCGCGCTCGCCGACAGCGGGCTGCCACGGTCGGCCGTCGACGGCTTCGCCTCGGCCGGGCTCGGCACGCTCGCGCCGGTCGAGGTCGCCGAGTACCTCGGACTGCGGCCGCGCTGGGTCGACTCGACCTCCGTCGGAGGCGCGACCTGGGAGGTCATGGCCGCGCACGCCGCCGACGCGATCGCCGCCGGGCACGCCGACGTCGTGCTCCTGGTCTACGGCTCCACCGCCCGTGCCGACCTCAAGGCCGGGCGGCGCACCGCCAACCTGTCCTTCGGGACGCGCGGGCCCCTGCAGTTCGAGGCCCCCTACGGGCACACGCTGATCGCCAAGTACGCGATGGCCGCCCGCCGCCACATGCACCAGTACGGCACCACCGCCGAGCAGCTCGCCACCGTCGCCGTCCGGGCCCGGGCGAACGCGGCCCGCAACCCCGACGCGATGTACCGCACACCGATCACCGTCGACGACGTCCTGTCCGGGCCGGTGATCGCCGACCCGTTCACCAAACTGCACTGCTGCATCCGCTCCGACGGCGGCTGCGCGGTGCTCCTGGCCGCCGCGGAGTACGCGCGGGACGCGGCGCCGCCCCCGGTGTGGGTGCTCGGCTCCGGCACCGCCGTCTCGCACGCCACGATGTCGCAGTGGGACGACTTCACGGTCTCCCCCGCCGCGGTCTCGGGGCGGCTGGCCTTCTCCCGCGCGGGCGTCACCCCTGACGAGATGGACCTCGCCGAGATCTACGACGCCTTCACCTACATGACCCTGGTCACGCTGGAGGACCTCGGCTTCTGCGCCAAGGGCGAGGGCGGGCCCTTCGTGGCCGCGTCGCCCCTGCCGGTCAACACCGACGGCGGCGGGCTGTCCGCCTGCCATCCCGGCATGCGGGGACTGTTCCTGCTCGTCGAGGCGGTACGGCAGCTGCGGGGGGAGGCGGGCGAGCGCCAGGTGCGCAAGCCCGGTGGGGCGCTGCCGGAGCTGGCCGTGGCCTCGGGGACGGGCGGCTGGTTCTGCTCCTCGGGGACGGTGGTGCTGGGGCGGGACTGAGGGTCACGGGCCCTTGACCCGCCTCCCTCCGCCCCGCCGGGGCTCCACCGCCCCCTCGGGCGTCAGCCGGTGACGGCGACCGGGGCGTCCCAGTCGCTGCGGTCCACGGTGATGGTGTGACCGCCGCGGGTCTCCTTGCTGTTGACCATGTACTGGTGGCCGCGGCGGTGCCCGGTCCACAGCGACGCGGAGAACGGCCAGTCCGTGGTCGTGGTCTTGTGCTCGTCCCACAGCGCGTACCAGAGGACGTCCGGCAGGTCGGTGCGGTTGGTCGCCGTGGCGACGGCCTTCGCGCTGGAGCTGCGGAAGCCGTAGAAGCCGGCCCAGTAGCCCTTGGCGTGCACGGCCTTGTCCCACGCCCGGACGTACGCGAGCACCGCGTTGTTGCACGAGGTGTTGGTGACGTCGTACGACTCCATGTCCAGGTACACCGGGCTGCCGGCCTTCATCCCCAGCGCCGACGCCTTGGCCACCGCGTCCGCGCCGTCCGCCGCGCCCAGCGAGGCCGCTGAGGAGGCGGTCAGCCTCTCCGGGTTGCGGCTGGTCTGGCACGGCGGCTGCGCGCCCACGTAGAGGGGGATCAGCTTCCAGCCCGTGGCGCTGACCGACTTGACCCAGGACGCGGTCAGGTTCGGCTGCGCGCACCCCCGGTTCTTGCCGCCGACGTACACCGCCGCCGCACCGTAGAACCCGTTGTGCCACGCCTTCATCGCCGACACGGAGGGCGCCGTGCAGGTGTCGAACGCCCGCCCCGTGTAGACCTTCGGGGCCGGGCGCGACACCGTGGTCGCCATCGAGGCCCCCGCCGCGACACCAGCACCCACGAGCACCGCGGCCGCCGCCACCGCCCAGGCGATGTAGCGACGCTTCTTCGACATCCGGTGACCGGACATCCCCACCCCATTCACGACACGGGACGCACCGCACCGGGTGCGCCTGGCAGGACTGCTGAGGCCCCCGGCACGGCGCGCGCGTCCGGCACGGCGTGCGGCACGCGTGCGGCGGCTGTGCGGCGCGCGGATGCACCGGCGTACGGGTCCGCGGCGCGCGAGGGGCGGATCGCACCCTAGCCAACCCGCACACGGTGATCGGGAAAGCACTTGTCCCGATCGGCACAAGATTCCCCCAAGGCACGGCAAATCTCCGTGCGGTCGCCGGAGTCAGGGACGTGGGTCGGTCGCCAGGCGGCTGTGCAGGTGGACGTCCCGAAGGGCGCCGGACAGGTCGACGACCGCCTCGCGCAGGACACCTTCGAGGACGTAACCGCAGCGCCGCGCGACACCGCAGGAGGGCTCGTTGCCGACGGCGTGGCCCAGCTCCAGCCGGTGCAGGCCGAGATCGCGGAAGGCCCACCGAGTGACCGCCTCCAGGGCCCGGGTGGCGACGCCGCGCCCACGGGCCTCGGGGAGCATCCAGTAGCTGACGCGTGCACCGCGCATGGTGTGGTCGATCATCCCTATCCCGGCCTGGCCGAGCACCACACCGGCCTCGGCGACGGCGAACGACGCGAGGTCGCCGGCCCCCCAGCCGTCGCGCCGGCGCCGCAGGAACGCCCGCACCCCGGCTTCGTCGGGCTCGGGGGCGTGCGCGGTGTTCCAGCGGCGGAAGTCCGGGTCCGCGAGGCCGCGCAGTGCCGCGTCGAGGTCGCCGGACGTCTCCTCCCAGGGCCTGAGCAGCAGTCCGTACGCTTCCAACTCCACCGGCCTCAGCACGCCCTCATTCAAGCAAAGGAGGCGGTGCCGCCCGGGCCGGGCGGAAGACGGGGATCGCGATCTCCCCGCCTGCGGCCGCGGGGCGGAAGCAGACGCGCAGGTCCATCCCGACGCACAGCGCGTCGTGGGCGCAGCCGACGACCTCCGTCATCATGCGCGGCCCCTCGGCGAGGTCGACGACGGCGGCGACGTAGGGGACCCGTCCGGCGAACGGCCGGAGGTCGTTGGCGTGCACCACGGACCAGGTGTAGAGGGTGGCGTGGCCCGCGGCCTGCTCCCAGACGACCTCCTCGCTCCAGCAGTGCGGGCAGAACTCCCGGGGGTAGTGGTGGGCGGCGCCGCAGCCCGTGGCCAGGCACCGGCGGATCAGCAGCCGGCCCTCGGCGGCGGCGTTCCAGTAGGTGCGCGTGAAGGCGTCGGGCTCGGGCAGGCCGGTCACAGGAAGAGCCCCCAGACCCTGTCGAGGGACCAGGTCTGCCAGCCCATGGCGAAGAGGAGGACGACGGAGGCGAGGATCATCATGGCGTTCTGCCCCTGCTCCGCCCAGTCGTGGATCATGAGGATGAGGTAGAGCAGGTTGAGGACGATGCCGCCGGCCAGCGCGACCGGTGTCAGCAGCCCGGCGGTGAGACCGAGCCCGACGGCCAGTTCGGCGTGGACGACGACATAGGCCATCACCTTGGGGCGGGGCGCGACGACCGCGGTGAATCCGCCCTGGACGAAGGTCCAGCGGTGCTTCGCGGCGACGTCGGCGGCCCAGGCGATGCCGGTGCCCTGCTCGAACCAGCCCTTCCTGTCCTTGTGGCGCCAGCTCTCCAGCCACCACAGCCCGAGGCCGATGCGCAGGACGGCGAGCCATTCGGCGCCGGTCAGCCAGATCGTCTGCATCGTGTGCCTCCCCGGGACAAGGAATCTGACGGTATGTCAGTTGACCGGATGCGGTCGCACCTCCGCAAGGTGCCGGGGCGAAAGCGCGCTACCTTCCGGAGTGACCCTCACCCTGCAGGCACGGGAGCAGCCATGACCGACACCTCGGCATCCGCCGGCACCTCCGCATCCGCCGCCACCCCCCTACCGAACACGGCGGCGCCGGACGCCATCGTCGTCGGCGCCGGTCCCGGCGGTCTCGCCGTCGCGGCGTCGCTGCGGCACCGGGGCGTGCGCACCCTGGTCGTCGAGCGGTCGGACGCGGTGGGCGCCTCCTGGCGCGGCCACTACGACCGGCTGCGGCTGCACACGACCAGACGCCTGTCCGCGCTCCCGGGCCTCGGGATACCCCGGTCGTACGGCCGCTGGGTGGGCCGCGACGACGTCGTCCGCTACCTGGAGCAGTACGCCGAGTTCCACGGGCTGGACGTCGCCACCGGCATAGAGGTGGGGCGGATCGAGCCCGCCGGGGACCCGGCGGCGGGCTGGGTGCTCCCGGCCACCGGCGGGCGCCGGCTGACCGCGCGCAGCGTCGTCGTCGCCACCGGCTACAACCACTCGCCGCACCTTCCGGACTGGCCCGGGCGCGACACCTTCGACGGAGAGCTGCTGCACGCCTCCCGCTACCGCAACGGCCGGCCCTACGAGGGCCGGGACGTCCTGGTCGTGGGCGTGGGCAACACCGGCGCCGAGATCGCCGTCGACCTCGCCGAGTCCGGCGCGGCCCGCGTCCGGCTGGCGGTGCGGACGCCCCCGCACATCATGCGCCGCTCCACCGCCGGCTGGCCCGCGCAGCGCACCGGGATCATGGTCCGCCGCCTCCCCACGAAGCTGGTCGACAAGATCGCGCCCTACGTGGAGCGCGTCTCCGTGCCGGACCTGTCCGCGTACGGACTGCCCCGCCCGGACAACGGGCTCTACTCGCGGGTGCGGGAGGGCTCCATCCCCGTCCAGGACGTCGGCATCATCGACGCCGTCCGGTCGGGGAAGGTGGAGCCCGTCGCCGCCGTCGAGGGCTTCGACGGGCGCGAGGTGCTGCTCGCCGACGGCACGCGGATCACCCCGGACGCGGTGGTCGCGGCCACCGGCTACCGGCGCGGCCTGGAACCGCTCGTCGGTCACCTCGACGTGCTGGACGAGCGGGGCCGGCCCGTGCGGCACGGCGGCCGCAGCCCGAAGAACGCTCCCGGTCTGTACTTCACCGGCTTCACCAATCCCATCAGCGGCATGTTCCGCGAAATGGCCATCGACGCGCGCCGGATCGCCAAAGCCGTGGCGCGGCGGTAGCGAACGCGCGCGGTGGGTACCGAGGGGATACGGACGAGCACCCGCGACACCGCACGCACCGCCTCCGCACCACCCCTGCGCGCCCCCGTACCGCTCCTGCTCCACCCCGGTCCGGCGGTCCGGCCGGCCCTCCCCCCTCGGCCGGCCGGACCGTCTTCCCGCGGGGGTGCACAGGTTTCTCGCATCCTCCCCGTTCCTGACGGATCGTCAGTTCAGTAATCTGACATTGCGTCAGTTCTCTGGACCTTCGAGCGGGACGGGCGAGACACATGCTTGGATCGACCTTCAGCACGCGCGGCACCGATCCCGCGGCGGACGCCGGCGGCCCGGGCCACGGCACGGACGACGTGGACGTCAGCGGGCGACCGCTGCACGCCTGCGTGCCCGACCTCGACCGCTTCTTCCGGCCCGAGTCCCTGGCCGTGGTGGGCGCCTCGGACGCCGAGGGCCGCCCCAACACCGGCATCACCCGGCAACTCGTCACCTGGGCCGAGCGGGTCGGCGCCCGGCTCCACCCGGTCAACCCCGGCCGCGGCACCGTGTTCGGCCTGCCGTGCCACGCATCCGTCGCGGATCTCCCCGAGCCGGTCGACCTCGCCGTCCTGCTCGTCGCCGACCCCCTCCCCGTCCTGGAGCAGCTCACCGGGGCCAAGGCACGGTTCGCGGTCGTCTTCGCCTCCGGCTTCGCCGAGACCGGGGAGGCGGGTGCCGCCGCCCAGGAGCGGCTCGGCCGGGCCGTCGCGGGCAGCGGACTGCGGCTGCTGGGGCCGAACACCAACCTCAACGCCTTCCAGGCGTTCCGTGAGGACCTCCCCGGGCCGGCGATCGCCCTGATCACCCAGTCCGGCCACCAGGGCCGTCCGGTCTACGCCCTGCAGGAGCTCGGCATCCGGCTCAGCCACTGGGCGCCGACCGGCAACGAGGCCGACCTGGAGACCGCCGACTTCCTCTCCTACTTCGCCGGGCGGCCCGAGGTCGGTGCGATCGCGGTCTACGCCGAAGGCCTCAAGGACGGCCGCTCGTTCGCCCTCGCCGCCGACCGCGCGGCCCGCAACAAGGTGCCGGTGGTCATGGTCAAGGTGGGCCGTACCGAGACGGGCACCCGCGCCGCCGCCACCCACACCGGCAAGCTCACCGGATCCGACGCGGTCGCCGACGCCGCCTTCCGCCAGTTCGGCGTGATCCGCGTCGACGCACTGGACGAACTCCAGGACACCGCCGCCCTGCTGGCCCGGGCCCGGCCACCGGCCGCCGAGGGCGTGGTCGTCTACTCGATCTCCGGCGGCACCGGGGCGCACTTCGCGGACCTGGCCACCGCCGCCGGGCTGCCGCTGCCCACCCTCCCGGAGCCGAAGCAGGCCGAACTCCACCAGTGGATACCGGAGTACCTGAACGTCTCCAACCCCGTGGACAGTGGGGGCCATCCCGTCGGGGACTGGCGTGGCCGGAAGATCATCGACGCGATCCTCGCCGATCCTGCGGTCGGCGTCCTCGTCTGCCCGATCACCGGCCCCTTCCCGCCGATGAGCGACCGGCTGGCCCAGGACCTCGCCGAGGCCGCCGAGGCCACCGACAAACTGGTGTGCGTGATCTGGGGCTCCCCCGTGGGCACCGAGGAGGCCTACCGGACCACCCTGCTCGGCTCCTCCCGGCTCGCCACCTTCCGCACCTTCGGCAACTGCGTGACCGCCGTACGGGCCTGGCTGGACCACCACCGCTTCGCCGCCGGCTACCGCTCCCCCTTCGACGACGCGCCGCGCACGCCCTCCTCCTCCGCACGGAAGGCGCGCTCCCTTCTGCACCCCGGCCGCCGGCTGAGCGAGCACGCCGCCAAGCAACTGCTGCGGGCGTACGGGATCCGCGTCCCGCGCGAGCAACTGGTCACCAGCGCCGCCGGTGCCGTCCGGGCGGCGGCCCAGGTCGGCTACCCCGTGGTGATGAAGGCGTCCGCCGACCGGCTCGCGCACAAGACCGAACTCGGCCTGGTCAAGATCGGCCTCACCTCCGCCAGCCAGGTCCGCGACGCCTACCGCGAACTCGCCGACATCGCCCGCTGCGAGGACCTGGACCTCGACGGCGTCCTCGTCTGCCAGATGATGGAGCGAGGCGTCGAGATGGTCGTCGGCATGAGCCACGACCCGCTCTTCGGGCCCACCGTCACCGCCGGCCTCGGCGGGGTCCTCGTCGAGGTCCTGCGGGACACGGCCGTACGCGTACCGCCCTTCGACGCCGGAACCGCGCGGGACATGCTCCGGGAACTGCGCGGCGCCCGCCTGCTCGACGGCGTGCGCGGGGCGCCACCCGCCGACGCGGACGCGCTCGTCGACGTCATCCTCCGCGTGCAGCGCATGGCCCTGGAACTCGGCGACGGCCTCGCCGAACTCGACATCAATCCGCTGATGGTGCTGCCGCGCGGGCAGGGCGCCTGCGCCCTGGACGCACTGGCCGTCTGCCGTCAGGAGAACACACATGACTGACTCCCCCCGTGGAGTGGTCACGGAGCGTGATGACTCCGTGGAATCCGTTGTACTCCACGTCACCGACAACGGGGTCTCCCGGTTCACCCTCAACCGCCCCCAGGCGATGAACGCCATCACCCCTGACCTGCGTGAACGCCTCATACAGAAATTTCTGGAGGCCTCCGCGGACCCGGCCGTGCGGGCCGTCGTCCTGACCGGCGCCGGCCGCCGGGCCTTCTGCGCGGGGGCCGACCTGCGCGGCGGTCCGGCCGCCGCGGACCGGGTCGCGGGCGACGTGGCCCGGACGATCCGCTCCGGGGCCCAGCGCCTCATCGCCGCCGTCCTCGACTGCGAGAAACCCGTTGTCGCCGCCGTGAACGGCACGGCCGCCGGTCTCGGTGCCCATCTCGCCCTCGCCTGCGACCTCGTCCTGGCCGCCGACACGGCGAAGTTCATCGAGGTCTTCGTCCGCCGCGGCCTCGTCCCCGACGGCGGGGGCGCCTACCTCCTCCCCCGCCTGATCGGCCCGCACCGCGCGAAGGAACTCCTCCTCCTCGGCGACGACCTCCACGCCGCCACCGCCGAACGCCTCGGGCTGGTCAACCGCGTCGTTTCCGCCGACGAGCTCGACGCGGCCGCCGACACCCTCGCCGAGCGGCTCGCCGCCGGCCCCACCCGCGCCCTCGCCCTGACCAAGCAGCTCGTCAACGCGTCCCTGGACTCCGACCGCGCGACGGCCTTCGCCGCCGAGGCGGCCGCACAGGAACAGAACATGACCACCGCCGACGCCCGAGAAGGACTGTGCGCCTTCCTCGAACGCCGCCCACCGGACTTCCGTGGCCGGTGACACCGCGAAGGCTCGCCCCTCGGGCGCCCCGGCCCCGGGCTGGGGCCGGTACTCCTCCAGCAGCCCGGTGCCGTACGCCAGCAGACCGCCCGCGAGGACGAGCCCGACCACCGCGATCGTCACGACGGAGATCTGGAACGCGACCTGCCGCTGCCGCGCCCACCCGGTCCTGCCCTCCGGGTCCCGGCGCCCCGCGTAGAACGAGGTGACCAGCACCGGCGCCGCACCGGCAGCCGCGACGCACAGCCACGCAAGCGGGTACGGACCGCCGAGCCACACCACCGGCACCGCGAGGACGGCGGCCGTCGCGGCCTCGGCCGCCAGCAGGCAGAGCCAGCTGGGGCGTCCGGTGCGCCGCGCGAGCCGCAGTCCCAGGACCGTCGCCGGCAGGGCGTGCAGGAGCGAGGCGGCCACCGCGAAGGCCCACAGGGGGATCAGGGCCACCGGCAGCACGCAGAGGGCGAACGGCTCGTCGAAGGCACCGTCAGAGGACTTCAGCGACGGAAGGACGACCACGCGGGCCGTTGCCGCGACCACCCCCACCGCGCAGTACGTCGAGACCGCCGCCGCGCGTCCGGCATCACCCCACGGATCGACCGCGGGCCGCGCCGGGGACCCCCGCCCCGTACCCCATCCCATGACAGGCACGGTACGCGCGGCCTTCGACCGTCCTTCGCGCAGGACTTCACTTCTGACGACCCGTCAGTTTCAATGGACCGTGTGATGGGACAAGCAGGCATGGCGGTCGCCGTCGTCCGCTACCTCCGGTCGGCCGGGGCGGCGACGACGGCCGGGCGGGTGGACCCGCTGCCGCCGCCCGAACTGCGGGCCGTGCGGCCGGACGAGCGCGCCCCGGTGGACCAGTCCGAATTCCGGCAGGTACTGGGGAACTTCGCGAGCGGCGTGACGGTGATCGCGGCGCCCGGGGACGACGCGCAGAGCGGACCCGCCGGGTTCGCCTGCCAGTCGTTCGCGTCGCTGTCGCTCGATCCGCCGCTGGTCGTCTTCATGGTGGCACGCAGGTCCACCAGCTGGCCGCGCATCGCGCGGGCCGGGGTGTTCTGCGTGAACGTGCTCGGCGCGGACCAGCAGGAGCTGTGCCGCTCCTTCGCCGTGAGCGGCGGGGACAAGTTCGCGGGTGTGGAGTGGGATCCGGCGCCGGTGACGGGCTCGCCCCGGCTGCGCGGCGTGGCCGCGTGGATCGACTGCGCGATCCACGCCGTGCACACCGGCGGCGACCACCTCGTCGTCATCGGCCGGGTCCGGGATCTGGGCCACGGGGCGGAAGACGGCGAGCCGCTGCTCTTCCACCGCGGCCGCTTCGGCCGGCTCGCGCCCTGACCGCGGCCGCCGTACGCGCCTCAGCCCGTGAACTCCGGCGCCCGGTGGGGCGCCCACCAACTGGTCAGCGCCCAGATCCCGAGGGCGGCCACGGCCACCGCCACCAGGGCCGCGAGCCCGGGGCGGCGCGACCCGCGCAGCGTGAGCAGCCAGAAGGCGAGCGGCACCAGCGCGCCTCCCGCGGCGATGAGCGGAAGGTCGACGTAGAGGACGCTCAAGTCCCGGCGCTGCCCTTCGAAACCGCCCTCGACGTTGACTCTGGCGAGCGGTGCCCAGGCCAGCAGCACGGACGCCGCACCCAGGCCCGCCACAAGAAGGGCGGTGAGGCCCTTGGTCGCTTCCCTCACGCACAGGACGGACGCCCCGGCGCCGCACGCAGTTCCCGTGCCGTCACCAGGGGCGGCCGCGGGACCCGGCAGCGCCGGGGCCGGCCGGCTACGCCGCGAGCGGGAGCGCCCCGGCGCCCGGGGTCTCCCGCCGCCGGATCACCAGCGCCATGAGCGCCGCCACCGCGCACAGCGCCCCGGAGGAGTACCAGACCACGTCGTAGGAGCCGAAGGCGTCGCGCGCCGCGCCGCCGAGGAAGGCCACCAGGGCGGCGCCCAGCTGGTGGGAGGCGAGTACCCAGCCGAAGACGATGGCGCTGTCGGCGCCGTAGAACTCGCGGCACAGGGCGATGGTGGGCGGCACGGTGGCGACCCAGTCCAGGCCGTAGAAGACGATGAACAGCACCATGGGCGGGTGGACGGCGTCGTTCAGGAGCACGGGCAGGAACATCAGCGACAGTCCGCGCAGCCCGTAGTAGGTGGCCAGCAGCCGCCGCGGGCTGAAGCGGTCGGTGAACCAGCCGGAGGCCACCGTGCCCGCGATGTCGAAGATGCCGATCACGGCGAGCAGTGACGCGGCGGCCGTCACCGGCATCCCGTGGTCGTGGGCCGCGGGCACGAAGTGCGTCTTGACCAGGCCGTTCGTCGAGGCGCCGCAGATCGCGAAGGTCCCCGCCAGCAGCCAGAACGGGCCGCCGCGGGCTGCGTCGAACAGCGCCTTGACCGCCCGCTTGGCCGCCCCCGTCACCGGCGGCGGCTTCGGCACGAACTCCGCGGCGCCGTACGGGGCCAGGCCCACGTCGGCGGGGTGGTCCCGCAGCAGCAGGTAGACCAGGGGCGCGACGATGACCGCGGCGCCCGCCACGGTGAGGGCCGCCGAGCGCCAGCCCGCGTGCTCGATGATGACGGAGAGCAGGGGGAGGAAGATCAGCTGTCCCGCCGCGCCGGCCGCCGTCAGGATGCCCGTGACCAGGCCGCGCCGGTCCTCGAACCAGCGGTTGGTGACGGTGGTCGCGAAGGCCAGGGCCATGGAGCCGCTGCCCAGCCCGACGAGCACGCCCCACAGGAGCACGAGCTGCCAGCTCGCGGTCATGAAGACGGTCAGGCTCGCACCGGTCGCGATGGTGACGAGCGCCGCCGCGACGACCCGTCGGATGCCGAAGCGGTCCATGAGCGCGGCGGCGAACGGCGCCGTCACCCCGTAGAGCGCGAGGTTGACCGAGACGGCCAGGCCGATCATGCCCCGCGACCACCCGAACTCGCCGTGCAGCGGCTCGATCAGCAGTCCGGGCAGGGAGGCGAAGCCGGCGGCGCCGATGAGCGTGACGAAGGCGGCGGCCGCCACCGACCACGCGCGATGGATCCGGGGCGTGCGGAACGGCCGGGGAACGTCGGGGCCCCTGTCGGCCAGGGGCTGCACAGGGAGCTCGGGAGTCTGCGTCACCAGGTCAGCATCCGGCATCGCTTTTCGCGGAACGAGTGGCCGGATGGCCATGTTGTGCAAGGATCGGGCCATGGCTGAATCCATGGAGACGCCTTCGCCGACCGCCGCTCCGCGCACACCGGTGCGCCACCGGGTCGTCGTCCTGGTGCAGCACGGTGTGATCCCCTTCGAAGTGGGCATCCCGCACCGCATCTTCGGCGGCGCGAGGGACTCCGACGGGGTCGATCTGTACGAGGTGGTGACGTGCTCCCCGCACGGTCCCGGACCGGTACGCGCCGACGCCGACTTCGAGATCCACGTCGCCCACGGCCCCGAGGTCCTGGAGACGGCCGACACCGTCATCGTCCCCGCCGCCCACGAGCGCTCCGTCGCGCACACCGAGGGCCGGCTGCCCGAGGAGATGGCGGCGGCTTTCGCCCGCATCCGCCCCGGCGCCCGGCTCGTCTCCATCTGCACCGGCTCGTACTTCCTCGCCGCGGCCGGCCACCTGGACGGCCTGCGCGCCACCACCCACTGGTCGAGCACGGACCACTTCCAAAGGCTCTTCCCCCAGGTGCGGGTCGAGCCGGACGTCCTGTATGTCGACAACGGCGCCATCCTCACCTCCGCGGGCGTCGCCTCGGGCATCGACCTGTGCCTGCACCTCGTACGCCGTGACCATGGCACCGCCGTGGCCAACGCCAGCGCGCGCCGTACGGTCGTGCCGCCGCACCGGGAGGGCGGACAGGCCCAGTACATCCAACGGCCCGTCCCCGAGCCCCAGCAGGCCACCACGGCCGCGGCGCGCTCCTGGGCGCTGGACCGGCTCGACCGGCCGCTGACGCTGCGCGAGCTGGCCGAGCGCGAGGCGATGAGCGTGCGCACCTTCACCCGCCGCTTCCGGGAGGAGGTGGGCACCAGCCCCGGGCAGTGGCTGACGCAGCAGCGCGTCGAGCGCGCCCGGCACCTGCTGGAGTCCAGCGACCTGTCGGTCGACCAGGTCGCCTCGCAGGCCGGGTTCGGCACGGCGGCCTCCATGCGGCAGCACCTGCAGGCCGTCCTCGGCGTCTCGCCCAGCGCCTACCGGCGCACCTTCCGGGCGACGGCGGCGTTCTGACCCGCCTCAGAAGGTCAGCACGCCCCGCGCCACGCGGCCGCCCCGGGCGTCCTCCGCCGCCTTGGCGAAGTCCTCCACCGGGTAGGTGCGGGTGACGAGTTCGTCCAGCAGGAGCCGGCCCTGCCGGTACAGGTCGGCGTAGAGCGCGATGTCGCGCTGCGGCCGTGCCGAGCCGTAGCGGCAGCCCAGGATGGACTTGTCGAGGTACATGGAGGACACCAGGAAGGACGCCTCGGCATCGGCCGGCGGCACGCCCAGCAGGACGGCCTGGCCGTGGCGGTCCAGGAGGTCGACGGCCTGGCGGATGAGCCCGACGTGGCCGACGCACTCGAAGACGTGGTCGGCGCCGGTCGGCAGCAGCGCACGCGCCGCCTCCGCCGAGTCCACGAACTCGGTGGCGCCGAACAGCCTCGCGGGTTCCTCCTTCGCCGGGTTGGTGTCGACGGCGACGATCCGGGAGGCGCCCGCGATGCGCGCGCCCTGCAGCACGTTCAGGCCGATGCCGCCGGTGCCGATGACCACGACCGTGTCGCCGCGGTCGACCCGGGCGCGGTTGAGGGCGGCGCCGACCCCGGTCAGCACCCCGCAACCGATGAGCGCGGCCGAGGTGAGGGGGATGCCCTGGGGGAGGGGGACGGCCTGGACGGCCTTGACGACGGTCAGTTCGGCGAAGGCCGAGTTGGAGGCGAAGTTGAACAGCGGTTCGCCCTGACGGCTGAAGGGCCTGCCGGGACGGCCGATGGCCTTGCGGCACATCGTCGGGCGCCCCCGGTCGCAGTCCGGGCAGGTGCCGCAGTTGGCGAGGGTGGACAGGGCCACGCGGTCGCCCGGCGAGACGTGCGAGACGCCGGCGCCGGTCGCCTCGACGACGCCCGCCCCCTCGTGGCCGAGCACGACCGGTACGGGGAAGGGGATGACCCCGTCGACGACGGACAGGTCGCTGTGGCACAGCCCGGCGGCGTGGATGCGGACCAGCACCTCGCCGGGGCCCGGGTCCCGGACCTCCAGGTCGTCGACGACCGCGGGCTGCGTCCCGTCGAAGATCACGCCTCTCATCACCACACCACCGCCTGGAGCTCGCTGTACGCGTGCAGTCCGAAGGAGCCGCCGTCGCGGCCGATCCCGCTGTGCTTGAAGCCGCCGAAGGGCGTCTCGGGGTGACGCTGCACGGTGTTGATGCCGACGTTGCCGCTGCGCAGGCGGGCGGCCAGGGCCCAGGCGCGCGCGGTGTCGCTGCCGAAGACGTAGTCGTACAGGCCGTACGGGGTGCCGTTGGCGATCTCGACGGCCTCGTCCTCGGTGCCGTAGGGGAGAGCGGCGACGACCGGGCCGAAGATCTCCTCGCGGGCGACCGTCATTTCGGGCGTGACGTCCGCGAGGAGGGTGGGGGCCACGTAGTAGCCGGGTTTGAGGTCGGGGCGCGCGCCGCCGGTGACGACGCGGGCGCCCTGTTCGCGGGCGCCGGCGACGTAGGCCTCGACGCGGTCGCGCTGGGCGGCGGTGATCAGCGGGCCGACGACGGTGGAGTTATCCACAGGGTCCCCGACGGTCAGCGAACGGGCGTACTGTTCAAGGGCGGTGATCACCTGCTCGTACCGCCCGCGGGGGACGAGCACACGGGTCGGCGCCGTGCAGATCTGACCTGAATGGAATGCCCATGTTGAACCGACAGCAGATACGGCTGATCTGAGGACGCCCGGTGCGGCGTCCTCGAGAATGATCGCCGCGCCCTTGCCGCCCAGTTCCATCAGGGTCCGCTTCATCGACGCGCCCGCGACGCGGGCGATCGCCTGCCCGACCGCCGTCGAGCCGGTGAAGCTGATCATGTCGACGCCGGGGTGTGCGACCAGAGCCTCACCGGCCGCGGCGCTCGAGCCGGTGATGACGTTGAACACCCCGTCGGGCAGGCCCGCCTCCCGCATGATCCCGCCGAGCAGCAGGCAGGTCAGCGGGTCCTGGGGCGCGGGCTTGGCGACGACGGTGTTGCCCATGGCCAGGGCGGGGGCGACCTTGCCGGCCAGGTTGACCAGGGGGAAGTTGTAGGAGGTGATGCAGGCGACGACGCCCACCGGACGCCGTGCCGCCGCCGCGTTGACCAGCCCGCCGGGAGCGAGCGGCGAGGCCTTCACGGGCTGCGGCGCGAAGGGGATCGTGTCCGGTTCCAGCGCGCCCCGTGCGTAGCGCCGGAAGCGGTCCACCGCCGTAGGAATCTGCATGCTCGACGCGACACGGATCGTCGCTCCCGTCTCCTGCTGGAGCAGCGGTACGAGATCCGCCGACCGCGAGGCGAGGACGTCCGCGATCCGCTCCAGGATCGCGGCGCGCTCCGCCGGGCTCGTACGGGACCAGCCCTCGTACGCTTCCCGGGCTGCGCGCACCGCGCCGTCCACGTCCGCCGGGCCCGCTTCGGGGGCGTGCCCGACGGTCTCCTCCGTGGCCGGATTGACAACTGGATAGTGCGCTCCGGCCGGTTCGTGCCACCGGCCGCCGATCCAATGGCCGTACGTCCCGTCGCTGTTCATCCGCGAGGCTCCTTCGGGAGGCCGAGCACCCGCTCGGCGATGATCGTGCGCTGGATCTCGTCCGAGCCGCCGTAGATGGTGTCGGCGCGGCTGAAGAGGAACATGCGCTGGGTCTGGTCGAGTTCGTAGGGCCGCTCCGGCTCCCACGGCGCTGGGCCGGTCGCGGCGGGGGCGCCGCGGACGGCGACGGCCAGTTCGCCGAGCCGCTGGTGCCAGCCGCCCCACAGCAGCTTGGCGACGCTCGGGGCGGCCGGGTCGGCGGTGCCCAGCGTGCGCAGGGCGTTCCAGCGCATGGTGCGCAACTCGGCCCACTGGCGCACCAGCCGGTCCCGCAGCACGGGGTCGGTCACCGCCCCGGTGGCGACGGCGCGGTCGACGACCTGCCGCAGTTCGCGTTCGAAGCCGATCTGCTGCACGAGGGTGGAGACCCCGCGCTCGAAGCCCAGGAGGGACATGGCGACCTGCCAGCCGTTCCCCTCGCCGCCGACGACGTGGGCGGCGTCGGCGCGGGCCCCGTCGAAGAAGACCTCGTTGAACTCGGCCGTCCCGGTGAGCTGGCGGATGGGGCGGACCTCGACCCTGCCGGGCTGGTCCATGGGGACCAGCAGGAAGCTCAGTCCGTGGTGCCGGCGCGAGCCGGGTTCGGTGCGGGCCAGGACGAAGCACCAGTCGGCGTCCTGGGCGAGGGAGGTCCAGATCTTCTGGCCGGTCACGCGGTAGCAGGGACCGTCACCGTCGTGGTCCGAGGCGGCCGCGGTACGGACGCCGGCGAGGTCGGAGCCCGCCCCGGGCTCGCTGTACCCCTGGCACCACAGTTCATCGCCGCGGGCGACCGGCGGCAGGAAGCGGTCGCGCTGGTCGGGCGTGCCGTGCGCCTCCAGGGTGGGGGCCAGCAGGTTCTCGCCGATGTGCCCGGACCGGGCGGCCGCCTCGGCGCGGGCGTACTCCTCGCCCCAGGCGACCTGCTGGGGCAGGGTGGCACGCCGGTTGCCGTAGTCGCCGCGCCAGCTGAGGCCGATCCAGCCGGCGGCGCCGAGTTCCCGCTCCCACTCCCGGCCGGGTGCGCCGTCCGGGTGCGCCGCCAGCCACTCCCGGGCCTCCGCGCGGAAGGCCTCCGTCTCCGGGCCGAAGGTGAAGTCCATGGTCCGCCCTCTCCTCGGTGCGGGGCCGTCACTGCCCTCGGGAGGCGGCCGCGGCGGCGCGCATGGCCTCGAGCTGGGCGAGCATCGGCATGGGGTCGGTGCCGACGGATCCGGGCAGGGCGGCGGCGATGCGCTGCGGTGTCCATCCCCCGCCGTCCACGTAGGCGGCGCGCAGTTCGCGGGGCTGCGCCCAGACCGCGATCTTGGGTCCGGCGACCGTGTAGACCTGTCCGGTGATGTCGCGGGCCTGATCGCTGAGCAGGAAGACGACCATGGCGGCGACGTCCTCGGGCTCACCGATCTCGGCGAGCTCCATGGGCACGTTGGCCGACATGCGGGTGCGTGCCACGGGGGCGACGCAGTTGGCGGTCACGCCGTAGCGGTGCAGTCCGAGTGCGGCGCTGCGCACCAGCGAGATGATCCCGCCCTTCGCCGCGGAGTAGTTGGCCTGGGAGACGCTGCCCTGGTGGTTGCCGCTGGTGAAGCCGACGAGGGTGCCCGAGCCCTGCCGCCGCATCACGGCCGAGGCGGCGCGGAAGACGGTGAAGGTGCCCTTGAGATGGGTGGCGAGGACCGGGTCCCACTCCTCCTCGGCCATGTTGAAGAGCATGCGTTCGCGCAGGATCCCGGCGACGCAGACGACTCCGTCGACGCGGCCGTAGGTCTCCACGGCCGTGGAGACGATCCGTTCGCCGCCCGCCATCGACGAGACGTCGTCGGTCACCGCGGTGGCCTCACCGCCGGCCGCCTCGATCTCCTTGACGACGGCGGCCGCGACCTCACCGGTCGGTCCGCTGCCGTCGACTGCGACACCGTAGTCGTTGACGACGACCTTGGCGCCCTCGGCCGCGCACGCGAGGGCGACGGCCCGCCCGATGCCGCGCCCGGCCCCGGTGACCGCGACGACCTTTCCGTTCAGGAAGTTGCCCACGTCCGGTCCCGCCCCTTCTCAGAGTTTCTGACGGACCGTTAGATTTTAGGAGCACGGACGCACCCCAGCACAAGCCCTGAGACCAGGAGGCAGCGATGGCGTTCCCCGCCGAGTTCCACGACATCGCCAAGCGCGTCAACAACTGGGGCCGCTGGGGTGCGGACGACGAGACCGGCACCCTCAACCTGGTCACCGACGAGGTCGTCCGCGCGGCGGCCGGTACCGTGCGCGGCGGACGCCGCGTGCCGCTCGCGCTGCCCCTGCAGCAGGACGGGGTGCAGACGGGAATGATCCCGGGCCGGGTCAACCCCCTGCGCACCATGGTGATGCTCAACCACGAGATGTTCGGCCCGGGCACGGTCGCCACCAGCGACGACATCGTCACCATGGGACTGCAGGCGGCGACCCACTGGGACGCCCTGACCCACGTCTCGCACTCGGGACGGATCTACAACGGCCGCCCGGCCGGCTCCATCACCGCCCACGGTGGCGCCGCCTTCAGCGGTATAGAGAAGATCACGACGCTGCTCTCCCGCGGCGTCCTGCTCGACGTGGCCCGCGCCCGCGGCACCGACCGGCTGCCCGGCGACCACGCGGTCACCCCCGACGACCTCGACGCGGCCGAGGAACTGGCCCGGACCACCGTCCGCGCCGGGGACGTCGTGCTGGTCCGCACCGGTCAGATGCGGCTGTACCTGGCGGGCGACAAGCACGCCTACGCCTTCCCCTCACCGGGGTTGTCGGTGCGCACCCCCGAGTGGTTCCACGCCCGCGACGTCGCGGCGGTCGCCAACGACACGTTGACCTTCGAGATCTTCCCGCCGGAGATCGAGGACCTGTGGCTCGCCGTGCACGCCCTGGACCTGGTGGAGATGGGCATGCCCCAGGGCCAGAACTGGAATCTCGAGGCGCTGTCGGAAGCCTGTGCCGAGGAGGGGCGGTACGCGTTCCTGCTGGACGCCACCCCGCAGCCCTTCGTGGGCGGGGTCGGCAGTCCGGTCGCGCCGGTGGCGGTGCTCTGAGGGCGGTCCGTACGGTCAGAAGGCGGGGCGGCGGATGAGCCCGCCCATGGACTGCGCGGGGACGATCGCGGGGCGCTCGCTGCGGTCGATCTCGCACCAGATCTGCTTGCCGGCACCTTCACGCTGCCAGCCCCAGCGGTCCGCGAGGCCGTCTACGAGTTCCAGTCCCCGGCCGCCGGTCTCGTCGTTGTCGGCGTGCCGTGGCCGTGGCGGCGCGTCGCTGGTGTCGGCCACCTCGACGCGCACGGTCTCCTGTTCGCCGCTCTGTGCGGCGCCGGAGGAACGGAAGAGCATCCGCAGCACGGCGGGACAGCCGGTGTGCACGACGGCATTGGTGACCAGTTCGGAGATGAGCAGGATCAGCGTCTCGGCGACCGGCTCGTCGGCGCCTATGCCGGAGCCCGCGAGACGCGAGCGGGCCCACCGACGGGCCCGGCCCACCTCCGCGGGGTCGGGGCCGACCTCAAGCTGAACCTGGAGCACCTGCACCGCTCACACCATCCGAACCGGCGGACACGTCGCCTCGCGCCTCGGCAGGGTCACCGTACGTGACCTCTTCGCAACCCAGCATGATTGACCCGCAGTGACCGCAACAAGCGCTTCGGGCATATTCCAGCGCAAGGGGGCACGAGTGCTGCATACTGTGCGGGGCTCATTACGGGGCGAATTCGAACAGCCCGGTACAGGCAGCCCGCCGGGTACCGAGACCCCGCCACTGCCACATCCGTCGCGTTTCGCCACCACACGCACCCGATGGAGCGTACCCGAGGCAGGCTCCGACTCCACGGCGTGACGAGTCACACCTCGGACACAACCCGATATCGACGCTCGGGGACTCCTTATCCGTGACGAATCAGTCATAACTACCTAAACCCAGCAAATAGTCTCGTCGAGGAGTCTCTCCGCGAGCTGCTCCTCACACTCCGCCACCGAACGGCCCCGGCTCCGCAGGATCCACGACCTCTTGACGTGGAGATGCACCTCCGCTTCCCAGGTGAAACCCATACCGCCGAACACCTGCAGGCAGTCGCGGGCGTTGCGGACGGCCGCCTCTTCCGCCAGCAGCCGTGCGGCCGCCGTCTCGCCCGGATCCCCGGAGACCGCCGCCGCACGCACCGCCGTGCGTGCCATCTCGACCCGGACCAGCATCTCGGCGCACAGGTGCTTGACCGCCTGGAAGGAGCCGATGGGCCTCCCGAACTGCTCCCGGGTCCCGGCGTACCGCACGGCGAGCTCCAGGGTGCGCGCCGCGCTGCCGGTCTGCTGCGCGGAGGTCAGCAGGTCGCCGGCTCCCCCGCCGCAGGCCGGTTCGCCGCCCACGACCCGGTGCAGCGGGGTGAACGGGTCCACCGAACGCACCGGCTCGGCCTTGTCGAAGGAGCCCAGCACGTGGTCGGACGCCTCCAGCCACTCGGCCAGCTCGCCGTCGACCGCGGTGACCACCGTGGTGCCCTCCGCCGCCCCCGGCACCCGTCCGGCCGCCAGGTGCGTCGCCACCAGCGGCCCCGGCAGCAGCACCCGTCCGGCCTCCTCGAAGACGAGCACGGCCTCCGGGAGTCCGAGGCCGAGCCCGCCCCGCTCCTCCGGCAGCCGCAGTGCGAAGAACCCCGCCTCCCCCAGCGCCCGCCACATCTGGCGGTCGAGGGGCACCGGGGTCCCCGCGGCCGCCCCGGCGGCGTCCTCCCGCAGGCGCTCCGCCGGGTAGAGCCGCGCCAGCAGTCCACGGGTCCCGTCGGCGAGCGCCCGTTGGTCCTCGGTGAGGCGGAATTCCACGGCCGCTCACACCCCCTTCGGCAGGCCGAGGATCCGCTCGGCGACGATGTTCCGCTGGATCTGCGACGTGCCCGCCGCGATGGTGTACGAGAGCGAGGAGAGCCGGTCCGCCGTCCACGGGCGGTCCGCGTCCAGCGCACCGGACGGGCCGAGGACCTCGGCGGCGGTGTCGTAGAGCTCCTGGCGCGCGTGCGAGTAGCGCAGCTTGAGGACCGAGCCCCCGACGCCCGGGGCGCCGTCGCTGACGTTCCACTGGACCAGCCGCCACAGGACGCCGAACTCCGCTGCCAGACGGCCCAGCCGGCGCCGCAGCACGGGGTCGTCCCAGGCTCCCGTCTCCCGGGCGGTGCGGGCCAGTTCGCACAGGGTCCGCCGGCAGGCGACGACCTCACCGGCGAAAGCGGTGCCGCGTTCGAAGGAGAGCGTCACCATCGTGACCCGCCAGCCGTCGTTCTCCGCGCCGACCCGGTTGGCGACCGGCACGCGCACCTCGTCCAGGAAGACCTCGGCGAACTCCGTCGTACCGGCGAGGGTCCGCAGCGGCCGCACCGTCACGCCCGGCACGTCCATCGGCATCGCCAGCCAGCTGATGCCGCGGTGCCGCGGTGCGTCGGGATCGGTGCGCACCAGCAGTTCGCACCAGTCGGCGACCTCGGCGTGCGAGGTCCAGATCTTCGAACCGGTGACCACGTAGGCGTCGCCGTCGCGCACCGCCCGCGTCCGCAGGGACGCCAGGTCCGAGCCCGCCGCCGGCTCGCTGAACCCCTGGCACCACACCTCGTCCCCACGCAGCACCGGGGGCAGCCAGCGTTCACGCTGGCCGGCCGTCCCCTCGGCCGCGATGGTGGGCCCGGCGTGCAGCAGACCGACGAAGTTCGCGCCGACGTAGGGCGCCCCGGCCAGCTCGGTCTCCTCCAGGAAGATCAGCCGCCGGGTCGGGTCGGCGTTCCAGTGGACGTCTGCGTATCCCGCCTCGTACAGGCGCCGCTGCCAGCCGGTGTCGTACGCCCGCCGGGCGGGCCAGTCGGCGGGGTCCGGCGCGGGCGGCAGCATGGGCAGCGTCCGGGCGAGCCAGGCCCGCAGCTCGCCCCGGTACGCCTGCTCCGCCTCGGTGTACGTCAGGTCCACCGGTCCGGCTCCAGCCCCAGCATGCGGATGGCGTTGCCGCGCATGAGCTTGTACACCGTCTCGTCGTCGAGGCCCTTCACATGGTCGAGGGCGACCTCCTTGGTGTGCGGGAAGGTCGAGTCGACGTGCGGGTAGTCGGTCTCGAAGGTCGCGTTGTCGCGGCCGACGACGTCGATCGAGGCGACGCCGTGCTTGTCGCGGAAGAAGCAGCAGAAGATCTGCCGGTAGTAGTAGGTGGAGGGCGGCTCGGGGATCACGTCGCGCACGCCGCCCCACGCCCGGTGCTCCTGCCAGACGTCGTCGGCCCGCTCCAGGGCGTAGGGGATCCAGCCCATCTGCCCCTCGCTGTAGGCGAGCTTGAGCCGCGGGTGGCGCACCAGCACCCCGCTGAAGAGGAAGTCCATCATCGAGGCCATCGCGTTGTTGAAGGAGAGCGAGGCCTGCACGGCGGGCGGCGCGTCCGGGGAGGCGGCCGGCATCTGCGAGGACGAGCCGATGTGCATGTTCACCACCGTCCCGGTCTCCTCGCAGACGGCGAAGAAGGGGTCCCAGTACCCCGAGTGGATGCTGGGCAGCCCGAGGTGGGTCGGGATCTCGCTGAAAGTGACGGCCCGCACCCCGCGATCCGCGTTGCGGCGGATCTCGGCGACGGCCAGGCCGACATCCCACAGCGGGATCAGGCAGAGCGGGATCAGCCGGCCGCCGCTGTCCCCGCACCACTCCTCGACCATCCAGTCGTTGTAGGCGCGGACGCAGGCGAGGGCGACCTCCTTGTCCTTGGCCTCGGCGAAGGTCTGGCCGCAGAAGCGCGGGAAGGTGGGGAAGCAGAGCGAGCCCTCGATGTGGTTGAGGTCCATGTCGACGAGCCGGGCCTTGGGGTCCCAGCAGCCACGCCGCATCTCCTCGCGGGTGATGCCCTCCAGGGTCATCTCGTCCCGGTCGAAGCCGACGGCGGCGATGTTCCTCTTGTAGGGGAACTTCAGGTCCTCGTAGATCCACCAGTCGGTCGGCGGGCCGTCCGGGTCCATCGTGATCTGGTACTTCCCGCCGACGTAGGCGAGCTCCCCGATCCCGGCGGTCAGCGGCTGGGGCCCGCGGTCCCGGTACTTCGCCGGCAGCCAGGTCTCGAAGAGGTGTGCGGGTTCGATCACGTGGTCGTCGACGCTGATGATCCGGGGCAGTTCCATCGCTCCCCGCCCTTCCTTGAATCTGATGGACCGTCAGATTCACAGTACGCCCGCCGCCCCGGAGCGTCCATCGGCGACGCGCGGACCCTGGACCGCGCCCGGCCGGGCGCCTACGCTCCGGGCGACTGAATCTGACGTGACGTCAGATCGCTGACCGGGAGGAGAAGAGATGCGAAGCCTGGGCGACTCGCCGACCCTCTGGGCGCTCATCGAAGGGCGGGCCGCCCTGACCCCCGACGCCCCGGCGCTGCTCGACACCGACGACCGCCGGCTGACCTTCGGGCAGCTGCGCGACCGCGCAGAACGGGTCGCCGCCGGGCTGCAGGCCCGCGGCATCCGGCCCGGCACCGCAGTGGCATGGCAGCTGCCGACCCGGATCGAGACCGTGGTCCTGTCGGCGGCCCTCGCCCGGCTGGGCACCGTGCAGACCCCGGTCATGCCCTTCTACCGCGACCACGAGGTCGGCCACATCCTGCGCCAGACCGGCCCCGCCCTCTTCGCCGTCCCCGGCGTATGGCGCGGCTTCGACCACACCGCGATGGCGCGCCGCCTCGGCGCGCACGACGTCCTGGAGGCCTACGACTCCCTGCCGGAGGCCGACCCGGACTCCCTCCCCGCCCCGCCCTCCGACGGCACGCGGGTCCGCTGGATCTACTGGACCTCCGGCACCACCTCCGAACCCAAGGGCGTGCTGCACACCGACCGCAGCCTCATCGCCGGCGGTTCCTGCCTCGCCCTCGCCCTGGAGCTCGGCCCGGACGACGTCGGCTCCGTCGCCTTCCCGTACGCGCACATCGGCGGCCCCGACTACCTGGTCATGCTGCTCCTGTGCGGCTTCCCGGCCCTGCTGCTGGAGCACTTCTCGCTCCCGGGGTCCCTGGAGGCCTACCGCAGGCACGGGGTCACCATGGCGGGCGGCAGCACCGCCTTCTACTCCCTCTTCCTCGCCGAGCAGCGCAAGCAGCCCGCGGGGAGCAGGATCATCCCCACCCTGCGCCTGCTGTCCGGCGGCGGCGCCCCCAAGCCGCCCGAGCTCTACCACGAGGTGGTCCGCGACCTCGGCTGCGCCCTCGCGCACGGTTACGGCATGACCGAAGCCCCCATGATCACCATGGGCTCGCCGCGCGACCCCGTCGACCGGCTCGCCACCACCGAGGGCCGCCCGCCCGCCTCCATGGAGATACGCATCGCCGACGACGGCGAGGTGCTGCTGCGCGGTGAGGCCGTGTGCCAGGGCTACACCGACCCGGAGCTGACCAAACAGGCCTTCGACGCCGACGGCTTCCTGCGTACCGGGGACGTCGGCAGGCTCACCCCGGACGGCTACCTGGTCCTCACCGGGCGCCTCAAGGACATCATCATCCGTAAGGGTGAGAACGTCTCGGCCAAGGAGATCGAGGAACTCCTCTACGCCCACCCCGGCATCGCCGACGCCGCCGTGATCGGCCTGCCCGACCCCCAGCGCGGGGAACGCGTCTGCGCCGTCGTCGAGCAGCCGCCGGACGCCGGACCGCTCACCCTCGCCGAGGTCACGGCCTTCCTCCGCGAGGCGGGCCTGGCCGTCCACAAACTGCCCGAACAGCTCGAGGTGGTGGACGTGCTGCCCCGGAACGAGACCCTGCGCAAGGTCCTCAAGTACAAGCTCAGGGAGCGCTTTACGAAAGCGTGAGGCACGTCCGCCGCAAAGCCGCGTACCCTCCTCCGCAAGAGTTCCAAAGGGGAAGGGTCACGGTGGGCACACAGGACGGCCAGGACCGGGCGCGGGACGGCCTGGACGAAGGTCCCGGCACAGGTCCCGAAAGCGGCCCGCAGGACGGCCCGCAGGATCCCCTCGAACTGCTCCGGCTGGGAGACGCCGCCCTCGACGCGGGCGAACTCACCCAGGCCCGGCTCCACTTCGAGACCGCCGAGCGGCTGCTCGACGCGGACCCCGCGGCCCCCGACGCCCGGCGCGCCGCGGCGCTGCGCGGCCGGGCCGTGTCCCACCTGCTGGCGGGCGAGGTGCGGTACGCCTCCCACCTGCTGGAGGAGGGCATCACCCGGCTCGAACGGCAGACCGTGTCGGACGACGCCCGGCCCGACCCCGACGCCCTGCTGATGCTGCACATCGCGGCCATCGGGCCGTACACCGACCTGGGCGCCTACGCCCGGGCCGCCCACGCCGCCGAGCAGGCGCTCAACCTCGCCCCCGGGGCCGGCGATCCGGCCCTGGTCGCCCAGATGCACCGCAGCATCGCCCGCACCCTGATCGTCGCGGGACGTACCGGCGAGGCCGAGGCCTCCCTGGCGAAGGCGCAGGAGCTGTTCCAGCGGCTGGAGCTGCACACGGACCTGGCCCACTGCCACTGGATGCGCGGCTACGTCCACTCCCAGGACGGCGACCTGGAGCAGGCCGAGCGCGAGCTGCGCACCGCCCGCGACATGCTGTCCGCCGGCCGGTCCGTGCTGTTCACGGTGCAGGTCGAGGTGGAGCTCGCCGACGTGCTCCGGCGGCGCGGCAAGCCCGCCGAGGCCGAGGAGCTGCTGACCCGGCTGCTGGACGAGCTGGGCCCCTGGCGCGGCGCCGTCCACGCCGGCGGGGCGCACCGGCTGCTCGGGCTGCTGGCGGAGGAGCGCGGTGACCCGGAGGCCGCGGAGGAGCACTACGTGTCCGCCCTGGCGCTGCTGGAACGCGCGGGAGCCGCCGGGG
Source organism: Streptomyces sp. PA03-5A (assembly GCF_033792725.1). NCBI lineage: Bacteria > Bacillati > Actinomycetota > Actinomycetes > Kitasatosporales > Streptomycetaceae > Streptomyces > Streptomyces sp. PA03-5A. The sequence continues at coordinate 29,788 of NZ_JARAVL010000040.1, forward strand.
ACTTGGCGGACATCTGCCGGCTGCTGGGCGACCTGCTGCGCCGGTCCGGCCGGGTGGAGGCCGCGCTGGACGCCTACCGGACGGGCCTGGGCCACCGCGCGGCGATCGGCACCACCACGCTGGGCCCGGCTCCGGCCGACTCCTGACCCCGGCCGGCCCCGCCGCCGTACCGGCTCAGGGCTTGTGGACCGTGTTCACGTAGCCCGTGCCGCCCGCGGCGAGGCCGTCGACCGTCTTCTCCACCTCCGTCAGGGACTGGGCCTTCCTGGCGTTGTGGTAGAACCAGTCGACCTTCATGTCCCAGCTGCGCTTCCCGGCGAACGGCAGGTCCACGAACCAGGCGTTGAAGTTCACGGACATGCTCTGGGTCGGGTAGTACTTGCCCCCGGTCCGGAACAGCTCGTGCCCGTCGAGGCTGTAGGTCACCACGCCGTGCGCGGCCGTGGTGACCAGCGTGTGCCACCCCCTGAGGCTGGACGTCGTGGCCCGGGTGACCCGGTCCCCCTCCCTCGCGCTGCGCCAGGTCGTCGTGTCGAGCCTCGGGCCGGGGGCGCCCCAGCCCCCGTTCGGCTGGTACTCGTTGTCGAGCTCGCTGTACTCGGCGTGGTGGTGGGGCGAGATCATGTAGAAGGTCTCGTTGACGTGGTCGCCGTTGCGGCCGCTCGCCGGTTCGTCCGTGAAGTGGATCCGGGCGGCGAAGGTCCCGGTCAGGAACTTCGTGCCGGTGGTGTGCACCTCGGCCTGGGTGGTGCCGCGCTTCGTCCCGTCGGTGGCGGCGCGCAGCTGCAGGACCTGGCCGCCCAGCGCGTCCTCGTCCGCGGGGAAGCTGACCCCTCCCGCCGACCACGTGTCGCGGATGCCGGGACCACCCCCGCTGGTGCGCACCAGCCAGCCGTGGGCGCGCAGCGCCGGGTCACGGGGGCCGCTGTAGCGGAAGTCGTCGAAGACGATCCCGGAGGGCGGCGCGGGCCGTGCCGCGCCTGCGGCCGGGCCCCGGGGGGACGTGGTGACGTCACCGCCGGGCTCGTCGCCCCAGACGTGCCTGCCGTCCAGGTAGCCGGTCACCAGCTTCGACGCCTGGAAGGTGTCGTGGGCGGGGCTGAACGACCGGTCGTCGCGCTGGTCCACCTTCCCGCCGGGACGGTACAGCTGCACCCCGATGGCCCCGCTCTTCGCGCCCGGGGCCAGGGTGCCCGCGGCCTTCGTGAAGGTGATCTCGAGGTAGTGGTCGGCGGCCGGTGCCGGACGGTCCATGGCGACGGTCCTCCCGTCGACGTTCGGGCAGCCCACCGAGGCCTGGACGCAGTTGAACGCGTACGGGGAACCGCCGTCCTGCGTGTACCAGTACCGGACCGCCACGTCGGCCAGACGCACCCGGTGGTCCGAGGTGTTGACGACCTCCAGCCACGGCCGGGCCGTGGCGGCCGACGCCGACGTGCCCGCCTTGTAGCGGACGGTGAGCTCAGGGGGCGGCCGATGTGCCTCGCGCCACACGGGGTACAGCGCCGTGACGCCCGCGCCGACGGCGACCGCGAGCAGCAGGTACCCGGCCACCCTCCACACGGGGTGGCTCCGCTTCCCGCGCCCCGAGGGTACGAGCCGGTCTGACCGGACGGAGGGGCGGACAGAGGGGCGGGCAGGACCCACGGGGAAGCTCCTAGCGCGGTGGAGGGGCGATACCGAGGGCACGCCATGCGGTCTGCGGGATCCGGTCGGACCGGCGGCGGAACGCGGGCGCCGCCTACGAGGCGGCGTCGCGCACGGGCGCGACGGCGCCGACCGCCGGTGGAGCCGTCTCCCCGCGCTGGCGCGGGAGGTGGGACTGCGGATGGGGCTGGAAGGCGATGTCGTCGTGGGCACCGCCGACCTCGATCCGGGCCCGGGTGCCCCAGTTGGTGCGCCGCAGCGTCGCCAGGGACCACAGTCGCAGCGGCAGCAGCAACCCGATGTTGAGCAGGGCGTACAGCGGGGCGGCGAGGAACGTCAGCACCCGGTCGACGATCCTCACCTGCGCGGCGCCGCGCAGGTAGTGGACGGACCGGACCCAGGCCATGACGCACATGTAGGCGAGGTAGCCGGCCAGCAGCGTCCAGCCCTGCGGGTGCATCAGGACCGCGACGAGCGCCGCGAGCAGCCCCGCGGTGAAGGCGACCCAGGTGACCAGCTCGACGAGGTTCAGCCACCAGTACATGCGGTGCAGCCGGAACTTGGCGAGGAGCAGGAAGCCCTCGCGGATGAACGACTTGCCCCAGCGGATCTGCTGGCGCACGTAGTGGCCGAGGCGCTCGGGGACGTCGGTGTAGCCGACGGCCGACGGCTGGATCAGGGAGAGCCCCTCGGTGAGGCAGTAGTACGTCAGGCGCCGGTCGTCCCCGAAGGTCGCCGGGCGGCCGAGGAAGCGCTGGTCGAGGAAGTCGTCGAGGTGCTTGCGGACGACCCACCCGCGGTACATGGCCAGCGACCCGCAGGCGCAGAGCACCGAGCCGAGGCGGGAGTAGGCCACCCGCTCGCCGAGGAAGGCGTTGACGTAGCGCATGTCGATGAGGCGGGTCAGCAGGTTGGTGCCGCGGTTGTGGGCGAGCACCAACCCGGTGACGCACTGGACCCGGCGCTTGGCGAAGGGCCGGGCGAGCTCCGCGACGGCGTGCCGGTCGAGCAGCGTGTCGGAGTCGATGCACAGGTACACGTCCGCGAGCGGCTCCTGCCGGAAGCCCGCGGCGAGGCCGTGGCGCTTGCCGCGGTTGCCGGGGAAGCGGACGAAGTCGAGGCGGACCCCGGCGCGCTGGAACTGCGGGCGCATCTCCTCGGCCAGGGCACGCGCCGAGTGGTCCTCGGAGCAGTCGTCGACCAGGGTGAGGGAGTGCGGTAGCAGGGTCTGCGCGAGGACCGACTCCAGGCAGCCGCGCAGCATCGCCGGGGCCTCGTTGTAGACCGTGATCACGCCGTGGATGCGTAGCCGGGTCACCGGCTTGTCGAACGCGAGCTCAGGACGGCGGCGCCGGCGGATGGAGAGCAGCAGCTTGACGGCGAGGAGGGACCCGACGGTCACTCCGTACCAGTGCACATGACGCAAGGACCACGAGAGGTGGTCCCAAGCACCCGCGAGATCGAGCATGGGCAGTGGAGACCTCCGTACGAACGCCCCCACCCGCCGGACAGAACCTTGAACACGTGTTCTGCGCACGAAGGTAACCCGGGCGGAGGTCCGGCGAAAGGTGCATCCTCCGCAGATTTCGCCCGGCAGCTCACAATCAGGCGTCCACAGGCCCTTCATGGACGAAGCGGACAGAGGATGTGAGAGTGCTCACACGGCACTTGACGGGCCCGCGCCCGCCCTGGGCGGCACGGAAGGAAGGCTTAGGCCGACAGCGGCCGGGCCGCGTCGTCGGTGGCGGCCTCGAGATCGGGGAAGACCTCGAAGAGCCGGCGCACGCCGAGCGCGGCCAGCACGCGGTTGACGTGCGCGACACCGTCGGAGGGGCTGTTCCGCGGGAGGATCAGCCGCAGTTGCCCGGCGCAGGACCGCATCAGCCGCCGGGCGGCGATCAGCACGCCCACACCGCTGGAGTCGCAGAAGTGGACCCCGGCCAGGTCCAGCACCACACTGTGGCGCCCGTCGGCCACCGCGTCGTGCACGTGCTGGCGCACCACCGGCGCGGTCACGAGATCCATTTCCCCCGAAACGGTCAGGACCACCCAACCGTCCCGTTCGTCCTGCACCACCTGCAATGCCACTGTCTGGCCCTTCTCCCGGCAGCGGTCGTACAGACCCTATGCCCCGCCTGAGCCGCTTCCCCGCAATCTTCCGGTCACACCCGGATAACTCATTACCAGAATCGATCAGTTATGGCAGAAGCTTGCCTCAAGGCGTCGTACGTGGCAGCAATCGGCGGATACATTCGATCCGAGGCAGTGCGACCGTAGTAGGACGACGGTGACAAAGGGGGAGACGCGATGGCGGCATCCGCACCACCCCGCTGGGACCGCAAGATGCAACAGCGGCTCGCGCGCGGCGAGGAGGCCGCGCTCGGCGAGCTGTACGACCGCTACGCCTCCCTCGTGCACAGCCTCGCCCACCGCGTCATGGACGACGAGGAGGCCGCCGCCCAGATCACCCGTGAGGTCTTCGGCTACATCTGGGAGAACCCGGACGCCTACGACCCCAAGCAGGGTTCGCTGCGCTCCTGGGTCGCCGGCCTCACCCAGCGCCAGGCCGTCCACCGGCTGCGCCAGTCGGAGACCCGCGGCGCCGGCACCCCGGAGCAGGTCGAGGCCAGGGTCCGCGAGGCCTCGACGGCCGCCCGCGCCGACTACATCGTGACCTCCATGCCCGAACCCCTGCGCCTGGCCCTCGACCTCGCCTACCGCCGCCGCATGGACTACCGCGAGGCCGCCGCCGACCTCGGGGTCACCGAGGACGAGGCGCGCCGCCGCCTCCGGCTCGGGCTGCAGTTGCTGTCCACCGCCGCGCAGGACACCTCGCCCCAGGGAAGGTCCCTGTGAACGGACCGGCCGAGAACGGCGAGCCTCCCCCGCCCGGGACCAACCTGCCCCGTGTGCCGATGCCCCGCGGCGCCGCCGAGGACGGCCCGCTGCCCCAGGCCCGGCCTGCCGCGCCCCCGTCGTCGCCGGACGTGCCCGCGCGCGAGGCGGCGAAGACGGCGCACGAGCCGGAGCGAGAAGCGGAGAAGGAGCCCGTGCGGCCCGGACCCCCGGAGTACGACCACCGCGTGCTGCGCTCCCTGCTCGGCGCGTGGGCACTGTCGGCCTGCTCCCGTGACGAGGCCTGCGCCGTCGAGGTCCACCTCACCGACTGCGCGCCCTGCGCCGAGGAGGCGGTGCGGCTGCGCCGCGCGGTGGGCCTGCTGCACCAGGAGGAGTCCCTCGACCTCGACCCGCTGCTGCGCGCCCGCGTCCTGGAGGGCTGCCTGGGCCGCCGCCCGGCCCGCATCCCCGTCCCCGGATGGGCCGCGCCGTACGACGCCGAGACCGCGCGCCTCGACGCGCTCCTCGCCGACCTCGGCGAACCCGAGTGGGACACGCCCGTCAAGCTGGTCTGGGCGGGCGGGTCGCGCGAGCTGACGCTCTGCGGCGTCCTGGCCCATCTCGGCTCGGTGGACGGGGTCGTGGCCACCGCGCTCGGCCTCGACGACCCGCTCGGCCCCGGCGCGCCCCGCACACGCCTGGAGCGCACCGAACTCGCCGGGGAGCGCTGCCGCCGCCACACGCACGCCTTCGTCCGCAACAAGTGGCGCACCCAGACCCGGGACATCGTGCGGACGCTGTCCTTCGCCGGCTCCGCGACCGGCGGGCTGCCCGTGGACTTCACCGACGCCGTCGTGCCGATGCGGGACGCCCTGATCGACCGCGCCTTCGAGTGCTGGATCCACGCCGAGGACATCGCGCAGGCCCTGGACTACCCCGAGTACGGGCCGCCGGCGGCGCCGCACCTCAACCGCATGATCGACCTCGCGGCCCGGATGCTGCCCACCGCCCTGGCCGCGCTCCGCCAGGCGGGACGGGCCGAGTCCACCGCCCGTCTCGTACGGGCCGGTGCGCCCGGCCGTACCCTCGACCTCCACGTCGAGGGCTCCGGCGGCGGCCACTGGTACATCTCCCTGGACTCGCCCGGCGCGATCGGCACCCCGGAAACGGTGGTCGCCGAGATCGCCGTCGACCAGCTCGACTTCTGCCAGCTGGCCGCGGGCCACATCGCGCCCAGCCGCGTCGCCGCCGGGCGCGACGGGGACCACGCGGCGATCCGGGACGTCCTGCACGCCACGGCATCGTTGTCACGCCTCTAGGCCATGTCGCCCAGGAGCCCCGGGCCGCACGGAACCTGGCCGGCGGCTACCCCTTGCTCACCGCCGTGAGCACCTCCGGCAGGCGGCCCAGCAGGCGGGGCGCCGCCGTGCGGACCCCCAGCACCGCGAACGCGGCCCCGTAGAGGCAGCCCAGCGGCAGGACGAGCCACAGCGCGCCGTGCCGCCCCGAGACGTGGAGCCAGATCAGTACGCCGAGCACGGGAAGCGTGATCACCGCGCCCGTCACCGCGCCCCCGGCGAGGCTGAGCCAGGCCAGGCTCCCCTGTCCCGGCGCGGCGGCGCTGCCGAAGCGGTTCTCCTGCGGCATGGAGTAGGGGAAGCGCACACTCGCCCAGGCGCCGGTGGCGATCAGCGCTCCCAGCAGCGCGATGGAGAGCCCGAGGGTCTCGGCCGCCGCGTCGGCCCGCCCCAGCAGGAAGGCCGCGCCGATGGTCACGACGGCCACGTACGGGACGCCCACCACCGCGATCGCCAGCGCCCGCCCGCGCAGTTCCGCGTACGCGTCCGTGCGGGAGGAGACGGTCGCGGCGACCGTCCAGAAGGCGGAGCCGTCCATGCCGAACTGGTTGTACATCTGCAGCCCGAGCAGTGCGGCCGCCCAGCAGGCGGTGTAGACGCTGCCTTGCTGGACCGCCGAGACGAGCGGCAGCAGCAGCCCCAGGGCCAGGGCGGTGGCCCAGGCGGCCTTGGTCCGCGGATCGCGCCAGGCGTAGCGGAACTGGCGCTCCATGACGGTGCCGGTGCGCCCCTCGGGGAGCAGCCGGAACCGGGTCTCCCGGACCCTCGACGGGCCCGCCTGCACGGTGGAGGCGTCCGGGCGGGTCATGAGCCGGTCCAGACTGCGGTGCCACCACACGAGCACCAGCCCCAGCACGGCACCGGTCCAGGCGAGTTCGGCGACCGCGAGCCCGTACCCGCCCTCCCCCGCCGACCGCACCGCGTCCAGCGCCGACGCCGGCGGCAGCCAGCGCAGCACCGAGGTGAGGGCGCCGACCCGCTCCAGGCCGTGCCCGGAGGTGAGCGCGTTGGCGCCCAGGCTGACCAACTGGGCGCCCACCGCGACCAGCAGGCCGCTGAGCACCGCCAGGTCGCGTCCCTTGCGGCTGGTCAGCAACCGGGTGTTGGCCGCGGCGACGGCCCGCGACAGGGCCACGCACAGCAGCACGGTGAGCGGCACCGCGATCACCGCCGCCACCGCCGAGGCGGCGCCCGCCACGACGGACACCGCCGCGCCGGCCACCACCAGAAGGGTGAGCAGCGGCCCAACGCCGACCAGCGAGGACACCAGGAGCGCCCGGATCAGCGGCCGCGGCCGCAGTGGCAGCATCGCCAGCCGGGTCGGGTCGAGGGTGTCGTCGCCGCCGAAGACGAACAACGGCATGGCGGCCCAGCCGACCCCGAGCACGACCGCCACGCCGATGGCCGCCGAGGGCGCGTAGTCGTTCCCGCGCAGGGCGACCAGCCCCACGCCCAGGCCCAGCGCGTAGAGCAGGGACACCAGGCTGCCGATGATCCAGCCGACCCGGCGACCCGTCGACTGCCGCAACCCGTTGCGGAGGACCGACAGCTTGAGCCGTACGAAGGTGCCCGTCACGACCGGCTCGCCCCGGCCGGCCCGTCCCCGCCGTCCGCGCCGCCCCCGCCCTGCCCGGCGCCCCGCGCCGCCGGAGCGTTCGCCCCGCCGAGCCAGTCCAGGTCCTGCCCCGGGCCGCGGTCCCGGGCGCCCACCAGGGTCAGGAAGGCGTCCTGCAGCGTCGGCGCCTGCCCGCGCACCTCGGCGAGCGGGCCCTGGGCCACGATCCGGCCGGCGGCCATCACCGCGACCCAGTCGCACAGGCTCTCCACCAGCTCCATGACGTGCGAGGAGAAGACGACGGTCGCCCCGGAGCCGGTGTAGCGCTCCAGCACCCCGCGGATGACCTGGGCGGAGACGGGGTCGACCCCCTCGAAGGGCTCGTCCAGGAAGAGCACTTCGGGATTGTGCAGCAGTGCCGCGGCCAGGCCGATCTTCTTGCGCATACCCGTCGAGTAGTCCACGACGAGCTTGTTGGCGGCGCCGGCCAGGTCGAGGACATCGAGCAGCTGGGCGGCCCGGCGGTCGGTCTCCGCACCCGGGATGCCGCGCAGCCGGCCCGTGTACGCCAGCAGTTCGCGGCCGGTGAGCCGCTCGAAGAGCCGCAGCCCCTCGGGCAGGACGCCGATGCGGGACTTCACGGCGACCGGGTCGCGCCAGACGTCGGCACCGCCGACCTCGATGAGGCCGTCGTCGGGCCGCAGCAGGCCCGTCACCATCGACAGGGTCGTGGTCTTGCCCGCGCCGTTGGGTCCGACGATCCCCACGAAGTGCCCGGCGGGCAGGGTCAGATCGATCCCGGCGACGGCGATCTGCTGCCCGAAGCGTTTCCATAGTCCATGGACGCGTACGGCGGGCGCGACGGATGCATTCGGCATCCGCCCAGCCTATGACGACGGGGGTGGGGCCCGGCTAGCGTCCGCAGGCGTAGGCGAGGGGGGAGATCAGTTCCTCGGTGTCCGGCAGCCACCGGTTGAGGGCCGTGGGCCGGCGCACCCACTGGACGACGCCGCCCGTGCCGAGCCGCGTGGGCGGGGCCGGGACCCAGTCGCCGTCGCCGCGCACCACCAGGTCGAGCGAGGAGGGCGCCCAGCCGAGCCGGCGCAGCAGGTCCGGCGCCTTCGCGCCGGCTCCGGGCAGTACGAAGAAGATCATCCGGCGGGACGGGGTCCCGAGCACCGGGCCAAGCGGCAGTTCCATGCGCTCCATGCGGGCCAGCGCGAGGCAACCGGCGTCCTCCGGGACGTCGATGGCGTCGAAGGTTCGTCCGGTGGGGAGCAGGACCGAGGCATGGGGCTGCCGCAGCCACATCCTGCGTACCGTGGCTCCGCTCCCGCTCGCCTCACCGACCCAGCCGGGCCCGGTCGGGTGCGCCCCGGGCGCCGGGCAGGCGGTGTCGCCGCAGGAACAGCGCGGGGTGCGCGGACCGCCGCGGCCGGCGGCGGCGTCCTCGACGAGCCAGGCACCGGGCAGCACGTCCCAGTGCCGCTCCTCCGCGTACCCGACGGCGGCTTCGAGGAGTTGGCCGGCGATCCGCGGCGGGGCTGCGATGGTGTGTTCCACGGTGTCTTCCACGACCTTCACAACTGCGCTGCCCAGCGCGGGTTACGGGCGGTGACGTCCCGGCCTCGCGGCTCATGGCGGGCGCACGGGAGCACTGGTGGGGGCGCGCGGTAGGGGGAGGTCCGACATCCGGGTAGTCACCCTTGGGTGTGTAGGCATGCATCCCACCGCAAATTATGTCCTTTGCGGCGAATTTGAGTGGCGCGTACCGGGAAGGGATCTTCGGGAAGGGATCTTGAGGTCCCGAAAGCGGCAGCTGTGAGGGGGAGCCCATGGCCGCACGACCGCTCGTCGCACGCCAGCCGAACGAACGGCTGCAGGCACTGATCCAGGAGGCAGGCTGCTCCAACGCCGGATTGGCCCGCCGGGTCAACATGTGCGGCGCGGAGCACGGCCTCGACCTGCGTTACGACAAGACCTCCGTGGCCCGCTGGCTACGCGGCCAGCAACCGCGGGGCAGGGCACCGGCGATCATCGCCGAGGCCATCGGCCGGAAGCTGGGCCGCACCGTCACCATCGACGAGATCGGCATGGCCAACGGCAAGAACCTGGCCACCGGTGTCGGCCTGCACTTCTCGCCCACCGTGCTCGGCGCGATCGAGCAGGTCTGCGAGCTGTGGCGGAGCGACGTCGGCCGCCGGGACTTCCTCACCGGATCCACCGTGGCGGCCTCGGCCCTGGTCGAGCCCAGCCGGGACTGGCTGATCACCCGGGCCGACGCCCAGGTAGCCCGCGCCGGCGGGCAGCGTGTCGGCATGTCCGACGTCGAGGCGGTACGGGCGACCACCCGGGCGCTGAACGAACTCGACCACCGCTTCGGCAGCGGTCAGGTGCGCCCCGTGGTGGTGCACTACCTCAACAGCGTGGTCTCCGGGCTCCTCGCCGGCTCCTACCGGGAGGCAACGGGCCGTCAGCTCTTCTCGGCCGTCGCCCGGCTGACCGAACTCGCCGGCTACATGGCCGTCGACACCGGCCAACCCGGCCTGGCGCAGCGTTACTACATCCAGGCGCTGCGGCTGGCCCAGGCGGCGGGGGACCGCGCGTACGGGGGCTACGTCCTCGCCGCGGGGATGAGCCACCTCGCCGCGCAGCTCGGCACCCCGCGCGAGATCGCCCAACTCGCCCGCGCCGCCCAGGAGGGCGCCCGCGGTCAGGTCACCGCCACCGCGCAGGCCATGTTCTACGCGGCGGAGGCGCGCGGCCACGCGCTGATGGGTGACGCCCGGGCCTGCGGCGCCGTCGCGGGGCAGGCCGTGGAGGCGCTGGAGCGCTCCGAACCGGGCGACGACCCCGACTGGATCCGGCACTTCGGACCGGCCTACCTCGCCGACGAGCTCGCCCACTGCCACCGCGACCTCAACCAGGCACCGCAGGCGGTCCGCCGCGCGGAGGAGGCGCTGGCCGGGCACGCCCCGGACAAGGCCCGCCGCCGCGCGATCGGCCTGCTCCTGCTCGCCCAGGCACAGGTCCAGCAGCGGGAGGTCGAGCAGGCCTGCCACACCGGCGCCCAGGCCGTCGAACTGCTCGCCACGCTGCGCACCACCCGCGGCGCGGAGTACCTCGACGACCTCCGCCTGCGCCTGCAGCCGTACGCGGCGGAGAGCTCCGTCCGGGAGTTCGACGCCCGCCTGGAGGAGGAGGAACTGGCTGCGTGACGGCACGGGGGCGGGGGCGTCGCGCGCCCCCGTCCCGCGAATCGTTACAGGAACGACATCAACCCACCGGTAGGGGCACCCTGTTCTGCGACGGGGCGGCCCCCCGGATCCCGTCGGACCCACCGCGGCATGGTGACGTCCGAAGCAGACCCGGTAGCGTGAGCCGACGATTCCGTAGCGACGGAGAAGGCAGAGGTACCGGTGATGCACGGCGGACGCGGTGACGAGGCGTATCCGGAGGTGCACGAGGGCGTGGTGCTGCCCGCGGACGGGGGCATACCCGGCCCGGGAGCGACCGCGGCCTGGGGTTCCGGCCCCGCGGCCGGGCAGCCGTGGGGCGAGCAGCCCCAGGCGTACGGCCCCCCGCACCAGTCCCTCCCGGACACCGACGCGACGCAGCTCTTCCCGCCGTACCCGCAGGCGCGGCCGCCCATGCCGGCCCACGAGCCGCAGCAGCCCCCGGCGCCCCAGTTCCAGCCCGGCCCGGTGGCGGACGCCACACAGGTCCTGCCGCCCTACCCGATGCCCGGGGCCGCCCCGTACGGCGTACGCCCGGGCACCCTGGCCGACGCGGACGCGACCCAGCACCTGCCGCGCTTCGAAGACGCGCCGGCCCCGCAGCAGGCCCCCGGCTACGGCTATCCGCACGACCCCCAGGGTCACCAGGGCAACGACGCGATGCTCCCGGCACAGCAGCCCCACGACGACTTCGGGCACCTGTACCGCCAGGACGGCCCGCCCCCGCAGCAGCCCGGCTACGCGGCGTCCCCGGACTACGCACAGCCCGCCTACGGTCAGCAGCCCGCCTACGCGCCGCAGCCGTCCTACGACTACGACCAGCCCGCCCCGGCCCGTCGCAAGCTCACCCCGGCCGCGCTGATCGGCATCGTCGTCGGCGGCTGCGCCGTCGCCGGTCTCCTCGCGGGCGCCCTGATGAGCGGCGGGGACGACGACCCCGCCGCGGCCCAGTCCCCGTCGGCCTCGTCGAGCGCCTCGTCCCCGGCCTCCTCCGGGGGAGGCGACGAAGGCGCGGCGGAGGAGCAGGCCAAGGGGCTCGAGGCCCTGCTCAAGACGAGCGGCAGCAACCGGACCTCCGTGATCAACGCGGTCGCCGGCATCAAGGGCTGCCGGAACCTGGACGGGGCGGCCGCCGACCTGCGGGCCGCCGCGCAGCAGCGCAACGACCTGATGACGCAGCTGAAGTCGCTGCCGGTGGACCAGCTCCCCAACCACCAGGACCTCACCGACGCCCTCAACAAGGCGTGGACGGCCTCCGCGGCCGCCGACAACCATTACGCGGCCTGGGCCGACCAGCTCAAGGCCGGCAAGAAGCTCTGCCGTCACGGCCAGGCGCGCCACACCGACCAGTACGCGGCGGGCAACACTCAGAGCGGTACCGCCACACAGGCGAAATCGCGCGCGGCGGCGCTGTGGAACCCCATCGCGAAGAAGTACGGGCTGACGCAGCACCAGGGCGGTCAGCTCTGAGACGACGGGCCCCCGGGAACGGATCCCGGCCCCGGGGGACGTGAAGCGCCGGCGGCCGTGGCCGTCGGCGCTTCCCCGCTCCCGCCGCGGCACCCGCGGACCCCGGCCCCCGTGGACCCCGGCGCCCGTGGACCCCCGGCGCCCGTCAGCCCGGGGCGTTCTCCAGCGTCTTCGTCACGTCCACGAAGCCCTTGCGCGCGGCGACCAGTCGGCCCTTCTCGACCTTCTGGAAGGTGATCCGGCCGTTGACCAGGCGCGGCTGGTCGATGATGGAGGCCGTGTCCTGCTCGCGCCAGCCGAGCGGGGGCGTGAGGCCGTCGGTGGAGACGTCGTGCGCCTCGTCCAGCGCCTGCTTCAGCGACGGGGCCGTGACCGCCTGGTCCTTGCCCATCTTCTCGATGACCTCGGCGAGGGCCGTGTAGGCGATCCACGTGGTCTGCACGCCCGGGTCGTTCGGGTCGATGCTGTTGTCGCCGAAGGCGTACCTCTTGATCGTGTTCCGCATCAGCGCCCAGCGCGAGTCGGACGCCGGCGGGTACCAGCCGGTGACGAAGGCACCCTCCAGCGGGCTGTTGCTGCCGCCGGTGCTGTCCAGGGTGGACTGCTGGACGCTGCCGAGGACGGAGGCGATCTGGGCCTTGGGGCCGTCGACCAGGCCGGTGGCCGGGTCGGTGGTGGTCGTCCGGCGGAAGGCGTCGAAGAAGGTGGCGGTCTTGTCGCCGAGCGCGGCGCTCACGCAGTCGCCGGGGTGGTTGCTGCCGATCGCCCGCCGGGAGATCCCGTTGTAGTCGGTGGCGTCCTCGGGGGCGCGCAGGTCGGTGGCGCTGGTGCGGCCCTCGTCGCGCAGGCCGGCGTCGAGGAAGCGTGCGAAGAGGTCGCCCGCGGCGGTGTCGGGGCGTATGAGGCTCACCTTGTCGCACTTGCCCGCCAGTTGACGGCCGGCCCCGGCCATCAGCGCGGGCAGGCCGCCGTTGACGGGGTAGGAGAGCGGGCTCTCGAACTCGTCCTGGGTGATGCCGTAACCGCCGAGGTACGGGATCCCCTCGGCCTCCAGCGTGGAGGTGAAGGCGGCGCCGAACTGGCTGTAGGAGCCGACGACGGCGACCGCGCCCTCGTCGGCGGCGCGCTGGGCGCAGTCCCCGACGCCGAGGGCGCTGTTGTGGTCGTTGCAGGTAATGACCTTCAGCTCCCGGCCGGCGATGCCGCCGCGGGCGTTGACGTACTTGGCGAAGGCCTTGGCCATGCCGGGCATGCCGGGCATGTTGGTCGCACTGGTGTTCTCCGGAGCCCACGTCATGACGACGACCGGGCCCGTGGTGCCACCCGTCCCCCCCGGGAGCGTGCCGCATCCTGCCAGCAGGGCGACGCCGGCCATCGCGGATGCGAACGGAACGGCTCTGCGCGTACGCCAATCACTCATGGAATGGGAAGATTCCGCGTTTGTCGCAACACCAGGGTGAACGCGAGGGAACGGAGGGTCACCATCGGGTGAACAGAGTGTGTGGAGCCTGGAGCACGTACGATCGTGCACTGTGCAGAGTACGGAGAAGTCTTCCCGCCGCGGCACCCGCTCCTCCACGATGGGGGGCATGCCGCTCAACGACATGCCCTGGTGGCGCTGGCGCACGAACGTGCGCTCCGCGCTGCACATGATCAGCGACCCGGTGTTCCAGCGCGAAGTCTGGCTCACCGGGCAACCGGGTTACGGCGACGTGACCGACGCCGTCTACCGCCTGGTCGAGGACACCTGGCTCGACAACTGGTCCGCGGAGAAGTACGTGGGCACCGTCTTCCGGGACTCCCAGGAGGCGGCCCTGGTCGACGTGGCCGTGCTGCGGGTGCTGAAGATACTTCACCAGGTGGGCGCGGACGCCCCCGTCTCCGCGTACCTGGAGCACCACGCGTGGCCCGAGGCCGTGCGGGCCGCCCGCGAGGCGCACGTACGGATGGCCACCGGGGACGGCGAGGACCCGGACACGCCGCCGCGGTCACTGGACATCCTCAAGATCTACACACGCACGGCCTGAGCCGTCCGCGCGCGGCACGCGAGCGGGGTGCCACCTGCGACGACACCCGGGGCGCCCGGTTGGCGGACGCCTTGGAACGGCGGGGCGACTTTGTGCGACCCTAGCCCCGTGAACGCCGTCGACGATTCGCCGCCGCAGTCCCAGCAGTACATCCTCACCCTGTCGTGCCCCGACAAGGCGGGGATCGTGCACGCCGTGTCGAGCTACCTCTTCATGACCGGGTGCAACATCGAGGACAGCCAGCAGTTCGGCGACCACGACACGGGGCTGTTCTTCATGCGGGTGCACTTCTCCGCGGGCCACCCGGTCACCGCCGACAAGCTGCGGGCCAGCTTTGCGGCCGTCGCCGACGCCTACGCCATGGACTGGCAGATCACGCCCTCCGCCGAGCGGATGCGCATCATCCTCATGGTCAGCAAGTTCGGGCACTGCCTGAACGACCTGCTCTTCCGCACCAGCATCGGAGCGCTGCCGGTGGAGATCGCCGCCGTGGTCTCCAACCACACCGACTTCGCGGAGCTGGCGGGCTCCTACGACGTCCCCTTCCACCACATCCCGGTGACGAAGGAGAACAAGGCCGAGGCCGAGGCGGAGCTGCTCTCCCTGGTGGAGAAGGAGAACGTCCAACTGGTCGTCCTCGCCCGCTACATGCAGGTCCTGTCCGACCACCTCTGCAAGGAGCTGGCCGGCCGCATCATCAACATCCACCACTCCTTCCTGCCCAGCTTCAAGGGCGCCCGGCCCTACCACCAGGCCCACGCCCGCGGGGTGAAGCTGATCGGCGCGACGGCGCACTACGTCACCGCCGACCTCGACGAGGGCCCGATCATCGAGCAGGAGGTCGAGCGGGTGGGCCACGGGGTCAACCCGGAGCAGCTGGTCGCCATCGGCCGCGACGTGGAGTGCCAGGCCCTGGCACGCGCCGTGAAGTGGCACAGCGAGCACCGCGTCCTGCTCAACGGCCGCCGCACCGTCGTCTTCGCCTGACACCCCGCCGGCGGCCCCCGGAGCAGGCCGGGGCGCCGGCCCGGACGGGCCTCAGGCCTGGCAGACGGGCACGCCGGCGACGTCCGCCAGGAAGGTCTCGACCGCCGCGTACCAGGCTTCGGGCTGGTCCCAGGGGACGAGGTGCCCGGCGTCGGGGATCTCCGCGTACGAGCCCCGGGGCAGCACGCGCACCATCTCCTGGGCCTCTGCGCGGCCCAGCTCGCCGTCCCAGCCCCGCACGACGAGGGCGGGGCAGGACACCTGGGCCAGCTCGTCCCAGTGGGCGTCGTGGATCCAGGACTCCCGGGAGCGCAGCATGTGGCGCCGTTCGAACACCGGGCGCCAGCCGTCGGCGTGCTCCTCCATCACCTCGGCGAAGAACTCCCCGCGGGCCGGGCGGGAACCCTCCAGCCACGGATCCTCCTCGCCGAACCACCGGCGCACCGCGTCGGGACCGGCGAAGGGCAGCGGCCAGGCTCTGAACCAGTCCTCCCAGCAGCGCTGGCTCGCCTCCCCGAGGGCCACCGCGCGCATGTCGCACAGCACCACGGCCCGCACCAGCGACGGGCGGCGCACGGCGAGCTGCCAGGCGGTGAGGGCGCCCATCGAGTGCCCCACGACGGTGACCGGGGCGAGCCCCAGCTGCTCGACGACGGCGGCGGCGTCGGCCACGTAGGCGTCACGCGTGTAGGGCCCCTCGGGCTTGGCGCTTCTTCCGTGGCCGCGCTGGTCCAGGGCCACCACTCGGTGGCGGGCGGCGAGCCGCCGGGCGGTGCCGGCCCACTGGGAGGCCCGTCCCATCAGGCCGTGCAGCAGCAGGACGGCGGGCCGCGGCGCCTCCTCGGGCTCGGAGGCCGGCCCCGCCCCGGGCCCGGAGGCGGGAGCGGACCCGTCGGCGTACTCCCACGTCGTGAGCGGGAGGCCGCCCGCTCCGGTGACTTCGACGCGCCTGGCCATGTGCCGCACCCCCTGGTACGTGACGTTCAGACCCCCCCACGCTATCGAAATCCTGTTCGATATGCGTCTTCACACGCGCAACACCGCTCTTTCGAGTGACAACGCTCAAGGATTGCCGGCGCGCGCCGAGGGGAGGACTTCAGCGGGACGCGGCCCGGCGGGGAAGACGGGCAGCGGGGAGCCACCCGGACAGCTCGGGGATCCGGGTGGGCTCCACGGGGGCCCAGGGGAGGGGAACGGGGGACGGGGGAGGTAGGGACTCCGGCGCATGGGGAGGCGCCGGGGTCCCTCGAACAACGGCCCCGGCACCGGTGGCGCCCACGACCCGGCCGGAATCCGGCCGGCGCGTGACGCGACTACCGCTTGGCGACGAACACGTGCGAGGCGGTCTCCGCGCTCAGCTCCGCGGCCTCGCCACCGCTGCCGACCAGCACACCGCCCGCCGACGGGGTCACCGACACCACCGCGCCCGGCTGCACGCCGGCCCGCCGCAGCGTGTACATCAGCTGCGCGTCCGTCTGGATGGGCTCGCCGATCCGCCGCACGACCACGCTCGCGCCGGCCACGCCCGTCTCCAGGTCGGTCAGGCTGACCATGCCCTCGTCCAGGAACGGGTCCGCGCCGTCCTTCTCGCCCAGCTCCTCCAGGCCCGGGATCGGGTTGCCGTACGGCGACTCCGTCGGGTGCCGCAGCAGCTCGAGGACGCGGCGCTCGACCGCCTCGCTCATCACGTGCTCCCAGCGGCACGCCTCGGCGTGCACGTGCTCCCACTCCAGGCCGATGACGTCGACCAGCAGGCACTCGGCCAGCCGGTGCTTGCGCATCACGCGCGTCGCGATCCGCCGGCCCTCGGAGGTCAGCTCCAGATGCCGGTCGCCCGCGACGTGCACCAGTCCGTCCCGCTCCATGCGCGCGACGGTCTGACTGACCGTCGGTCCGCTCTGGTCGAGCCGTTCGGCGATTCGGGCGCGCATGGGGACGACACCCTCCTCCTCCAGCTCAAGGATGGTGCGGAGATACATCTCCGTCGTGTCGATCAGTCCGGACATGCGCGCCCCTCGGTGGCTCGTACGTGGCCCTGGACTCAATTCTGACGCATACGACCGACAACCGGTGCCCCGTGGTTGACAGGCGGACGCCGCGGCACCACGGTTCTCGGCATGACCGATCTGGCCGCCACATATTTCGATGCCGCCATCGCACTGCTGAGGCGCGTGAGGGACGAGGAGTCCGCGGGGATCGAGGCGGCCGCGGCCGCGCTCGCGGACACCGTGGCGGCCGGGGGACGGGTGTTCGCCTACGGCGCCGGGCACTCCTCGCTCCCCGCGCAGGACGTCGTCTACCGCGCGGGCGGCCTCGCCCTGGTGAACCTGCTCGCCGTGCCCGGCGCGGTCGGCGTGGACGTCGTCCCGGCCACGCTCGGCAGCGCGCTCGAACAGGTCGGCGGCCTGGCCCGGGTCGTGCTGCGCAGCTCTCCCGCGCGGGCGGGCGACCTCCTGGTGGTCATCTCCCTGTCCGGCCGCAACCCGCTCCCCGTGGAGATGGCGCAGGAGGCCAAGGCCCTCGGGATGAAGGTGATCGGCGTCACATCGGTGGCGTACGCCAAGGAGACGCACTCACGGCACGCGAGCGGCACCTTCCTGAAGGACCACTGCGACGTCGTGATCGACAGCAAGATCGCGCCGGGCGACGCGGAGCTGTCCGTGCCGGGGATCCCGGCGCCGTTCGGTCCGGCCTCCACCGTGGTGACCAGCGCGCTGATGCAGGCCGTCGTGGCCACGGCCGCTGCGGACCTGGCCGGGCGCGGC
The DNA here is from genome assembly GCF_033792725.1 of Streptomyces sp. PA03-5A. NCBI lineage: Bacteria > Bacillati > Actinomycetota > Actinomycetes > Kitasatosporales > Streptomycetaceae > Streptomyces > Streptomyces sp. PA03-5A. Next base: position 47,671 of record NZ_JARAVL010000040.1, read on the forward strand.
GTCACGCCGCCCATGCTCCGCTCGGGCAACGTCGACGGGGGCCACGAGTGGAACGCGAAGGTCTTCGAGGAGTACGCGGACCGGATCTTCTACCGCCACTGAGCCCACGGTCAGGCCCGCGGCGGAAGGTCGAGCGGCGGCAGGTCGAGGGAGGCCGCCACCCGCAGCGCGACGTCCTCGGCGAAGGTGGCGTCCGCCCGGTCGAAGGGACGGCGGCCCGTGCCGCGCAGGAAGGTGAGCACGCCGAGCGTGCGGCCGCGGCTGCGGAGCACGGCGCACAGTCCGTGGACGGTGCCGTCGGGCCAGCGCCGGGCGGCGGCCCAGCCGGCGACCTGGGCCCGTGAGGCCGGCTCGGCGGCCGCGGCCCCGAAGCCGGCGCGCACGGAGCCGGTACGGGCGACCGCCTGCAGGGCCGGGTGCCCCTCCCCGTACCGGACCGGGATGCCGCCGGACACCGGCAGGCAGGGCCCCGCGCCGCCGGAGGGCGTGGCGGCGACCCGGACGAGCCGGGCCCCGTCGGGCGCCAGCACGTCGAGCAGCGCGTGCTCGGCGAACCCGGCGAGGGCGAAGTCCACGTAAGCGGTCGCCGCCTCCATGGGGTCCTCGCACTCGGCAGCAGCCAGCGCGGCCCGGTGCAGCTGGTTGCTGCGGAAGCGCAGCCGCGCCGCCTCCTGCTCGGCCAGCTTGGCCTCGGTGACGTCGTGGAAGAGCCAGCCGACGCCGAGCGGCACCGGCTCCTCCCCCAGCGGCGAACCGAGCCGCACGAAGCCGCTGCGCCAGCAGCAGCGCGTGCCGCCCTCCTCCCGCAGGCCCACCCACAGCTCGCTGGCCGCGGGGGGCGCGCCCTCGGCGAGCACGTGCTGCAGGGCGCTCTCCAGCTCCTCCACGCCCTGGTCGAGGAAGTCCCCCAGCGGCCGCCCTAGCGGCGCGTCCCGGCTGGTGCGCAGCACGCGGGCGGCGTACGCGTTGACCACGACGGGGCGCAGGTCGGCGTCGACGAGGACGACCCCGGTCGAGGCGTCGTCGAAGAGCGCCTCGCTGAGGGCTATCGAGCGCTCCAGGTCGATCTGGGCGTGCACCTCGGAGAAGGCGCAGTAGACCCCGGCGGGGCGCCCGTCGGAGCCGTGCACGGCGGCGGCCTGGGTGCGCACCAGCACCCGGTGGCCGTCCTTGGTCAGCAGCGCGAACTCGTGGACCTGGCGGCCGTCCGCGGCCATGGCGCCCAGCAGCCGCTCGCGCACCTCCTCGGCGTCGGCGGTGCGCGCGGCCCAGCCGGCGAAACCGCGCCGGCCGACGGCCTCCTCGGCCGTCCAGCCCAGGATGCGGGCGGCCTCCGCGTTCCAGTGCGTGATCACTCCGTCGCGGTCCAGGGCACAGAGGCCGGCCTCCATGCCGTCGAGGAGCGCGGCGAGCAGTTGCGGCGTCGCATCGAATGACTGCACGTCTGGACATTCAACCCCTGTGTGACCGACGACACAGGAACTTCACGAAATTCGGTGGCCGCGGGGCCGTGGTCCACGGGGCGGAAAGAACCGCGAGAAAAACCGCTTGTCGTCCGCCGGAGCCTTTCCTAAGGTTGCGGACACACACGAAGGGAGGTGGTCCGGAGAATGAGTTCCCATCGGACGCGTGAGGTGGCTGCGGGCTGACGCCTGCGCTCCTCGCCTGCGCGCGATGTGCGTAGCGGGCCAAATCCATCGCAGTCACCCGACCCGCGGGCTCGTCGGATTCGTCCGGCCGATGCCCGGACGGCCCGCCGTCCGGGGAGCAGCCCGCGGGTCGCCTGCGTCTGCGGGCGGTGACCGGTCCCGCCCCCTCCCCCGGCGTCGCGCGGCCCTCAGGGCGACAGGCGCCGCACCGTCCAGCCGTCCTCCGCGGTGGTGTACACCAGCCGGTCGTGCAGCCGGTTCTCCCGTCCCTGCCAGAACTCCACGCTGCGCGCGACCACCCGGAAGCCTCCCCAGTCCGGCGGCACGGGCACGTCGCTGCCCTCGGGATAGCGGGCCGTCAGCTCCTCGTAGCGGTGCTCCAGCTCCTCCCGCGAGCCCACCACCGAGGACTGCTCGCTCGCCCAGGCCCCGATCCGCGAGCCGTGCGGACGGGTGCGGAAGTACGCCTCGGTCTCCTCGCGCGACACGCGCTCGACGGCGCCCGCCACGATGACCTGGCGCGCGATCGGGTGCCAGGGGAAGAGCAGCGAGGCGTGCGGCCGCTCGGTGAGCTCCCGGCCCTTCCTCGACCCGTAGTTGGTGAAGAAGACGAAGCCGCGGTGGTCGTAGCTCTTCAGCAGGACCGTGCGCGAGCTGGGCAGTCCGTCCGCCCCCGCGGTGGAGACCACCATGGCGTTGGGCTCGTCGACGCGGGCGTTGACGGCGTCGGCGAACCAGCGCGCGAACTGCGTGTACGGGTCGCCGGCCAGTTCGTCCTCGGTCAGTCCGTGGGCGCGGTACTGCTTGCGCATGGCGGCGGGGTCGTGGTGGCTGTGCTGCACCCGCACATCTTGCAGCACGGCGGCGGCACCGTGTGCCGGACGGTGCGCCGGAACCCGCGCGGGACCTGCGCCGGACCTGCGCCGGACCTGCGCCGGAACACCCGCCGGAACATGTGCCGGACCTCACGCTTCACGTCACCTGCGGGAGGGGACAGACTTACAGGCCGGGTATCTGTGCCCTCTCGACATCGGGGGATATCGTGCGGGGCACCCAGTGCCAACCCCCATGCACCACCCCTGCACCACCCCGCGTGCCACAAGCACCACCGGATCGTCGACCGCATCAAGAGGAGCCGCCTGATGTCCGACTTCGTACCCGGACTCGAGGGAGTCGTCGCCTTCGAGACGGAGATCGCCGAACCCGACAAGGAAGGCGGCGCCCTGCGCTACCGCGGAGTGGACATCGAGGACCTGGTGGGCCACGTCTCCTTCGGGAACGTGTGGGGCCTGCTGGTCGACGGTGCCTTCAACCCCGGCCTCCCGCCCGCCGAGCCCTTCCCGATCCCCGTCCATTCCGGTGACATCCGCGTGGACGTCCAGTCGGCGCTGGCCATGCTCGCGCCGGTGTGGGGTCTGAAGCCGCTGCTGGACATCGACGCCGAGCAGGCCCGCGAGGACCTGGCGCGCGCGGCCGTGATGGCGCTGTCGTACGTGGCGCAGTCGGCGCGCGGCCAGGGGCTGCCGATGGTGCCGCAGAGCGAGATCGACAAGGCGGAGACGGTCGTCGAGCGCTTCATGATCCGCTGGCGCGGCGAGCCGGACCCCAAGCACGTCAAGGCCGTGGACGCCTACTGGACCTCCGCCGCCGAGCACGGCATGAACGCGTCCACCTTCACCGCGCGCGTGATCGCCTCCACCGGTGCCGACGTGGCCGCCGCGCTGTCCGGCGCGGTGGGCGCCATGTCGGGCCCGCTGCACGGCGGCGCGCCCTCGCGCGTGCTGGGCATGATCGAGGAGATCGAGCGGACCGGCGACGCCGAGGCGTACGTCAAGCAGGCCCTGGACAAGGGCGAGCGTCTGATGGGCTTCGGCCACCGCGTCTACCGCGCCGAGGACCCGCGGGCGCGGGTGCTGCGCCGTACGGCCAGGGAGCTGGGCGCCCCCCGCTTCGAGATCGCGGAGGCGCTGGAGAAGGCGGCCCTGGAGGAGCTGCACTCCCGGCGCCCGGACCGCGTGCTGGCGACCAACGTGGAGTTCTGGGCGGCGATCATCCTGGACTTCGCCGAGGTCCCGGCCCACATGTTCACGTCGATGTTCAGCTGCGCCCGCACCGCCGGCTGGTCCGCGCACATCCTGGAGCAGAAGCGCACCGGCCGCCTGGTGCGCCCCTCGGCCCGCTACGTCGGCCCGGGCTCCCGGGACCCGCGCGAGGTCGAGGGCTACGCGGACATCGCACGCTAGTCCGGTGCGGTGCACCCTGGGGGGATGAGGCTGTTCGTGGCCGTCGTGCCCCCCAGGTCCGCCCTCGCCGAACTGGGGGGCGCCGTCGACGCGCTCCGCGCCCTGCCGGGCGCGGACGGGCTGCGCTGGACGGAGCGTGGCGGATGGCACGTGACGCTGGCGTTCCTCGGCGAGGTGGACGAGGCCCTGCTGCCCGGTCTGGTCGAACGTCTGGACCGGGCGGCGCGGCGCCATCCGCGCTGCCGGATCGCGCTGACCGGCGGCGGCCGCTTCGGCGACCGCACGCTCTGGGCCGGACTGGATGGGGACGACCTGGGACGCACCGCGGCCGCGGCGCAGGCGGCCGCCCGGCGGGCGGGCGTCCACCACGAGGACGAGCACGGCCGCTTCCACGCCCACCTGACGCTGGCCCGGCAGCGCGCCGGGCGCACCAGGGTGGGCCTGAGGCCCTTCACGGACGCCCTCGCGCAGTTCGCGGGGACCCCGTGGACGGCGGCGGCGATCTCCCTGGTGCGGAGCCATCCGCCCACACCCGGGGTGCCGGGGGCGCAACCCCGCTACGAGACGGTGCGGACCTGCCCGCTGGGGCACTGAGGCCGCCCCGTTAACCTCGACGTGTGGACCCGAAGACCCGTACCCGAGTAATGACCGCCGCCCTCGCCCTGCTGGTGGTCGTGGTGATCGTCGGCACCGTCGTGCGCGGCTAGACGACCGGAGGGGAGGGGCCGGCCCGTCTCGGCCGGCTCGTCTCAGGCGCCGGCGTAGACCCTCTCGACGAATTCCGCCACCTGTTCGTCGGTGAGGTGGCGGGCCAGGTCGGCCTCGGTGATGATGCCGATCAGCTTCTTGTCCTCGACCACCGGGAGCCGCTTGATGCGGTGCGACTCCATCTCGGTCAGGACGTCGGAGACGTCGGCGTCCGCGTCGATCCAGCGGGGCGTGCCCTCGCACAGGTCGCCGCAGGTCACCTTGGAGGGGTCGCGCCCCGCGGCGATGCACTTGGTGACGATGTCCCGGTCGGTGATGATGCCGCACATCCGGTCGTTCACGTCGTGGACCGGCAGCGCGCCGACGTTGAGCTCGCGCATGAGCTGCGCCGCCCGGTCGAGAGTCTCGGTCGCCGGTATCGCACGGGCGCCGGGATGCATGATCTCTTTGGCTGTGGTCATACCCTCATCGTGCGCCCGACCGGGTGAATCTGCGACCGGGCGCACGACGGGGCGGACCACCGCGGGCGCCTACCAGGCGAAGGCCTCCGGGGACGGGCCCGGGCCCGGGAAGATCTCGTCCAGCTCGGCGAGCAGCTCCGCGGGCAGCTCCAGTTCGACCGCGCGCAGCGCGGAGTCCAGCTGCTCGCGGGTACGCGGGCCGACGATCGGGCCGGTGATCCCGGGGCGGCCCAGCAGCCAGGCCAGGGCGACGTCACCGGGCTGCAGGCCGGCCTTGTCGACGGTGTCCTCGTACGCCTGGACCTGCTCGCGCTGGGCGCTGTCCTTCAGCGAGTCGGCGCTGCGGCCGGAGGTGGAGGGGAGCCGCCGCCCTCGCGCTCCTTGCGCAGCGCGCCGCCCAGCAGGCCGCCGTGGAGCGGCGACCAGGGGATGACGCCCAGGCCGTACTCCTGCGCGGCCGGGATGACCTCCATCTCCGCGCGGCGCTCGGCGAGGTTGTACAGGCACTGCTCGCTGACCAGGCCGAGCGAATGGCGCCGCGCGGCGGCCTCGTTGGCCTTGGCGATGCCCCAGCCGGGGAAGTTGGACGACCCGGCGTAGAGCACCTTGCCCTGCTGCACCAGGACGTCGATCGCCTGCCAGATCTCCTCCCACGGCGTCGCGCGGTCGATGTGGTGGAACTGGTAGACGTCGATGTGGTCCGTGCCCAGGCGCTTCAGGCTCGCCTCGGCGGCACGCCGGATGTTGAGCGCGGAGAGCTTGTCGTCGTTCGGCCAGGGGGTGCCGTCGGTGCCCATGTTGCCGTAGACCTTGGTCGCCAGGACGGTCCTGTCGCGGCGGCCGCCGCCCTTGGCGAACCAGCTGCCGATGATCTCCTCGGTGCGGCCCTTGTTCTCGCCCCAGCCGTAGACGTTGGCCGTGTCGAAGAAGTTGACGCCCGCGTCGTGCGCGGCGTCCATGATCGCGTGGCTGTCGGCCTCGTCCGTCTGCGGGCCGAAGTTCATCGTTCCCAGTACGAGTCGGCTGACCTTGAGTCCGGTGCGTCCGAGCTGTGTGTACTCCATGGGGACCAGCCAAGCTCTTGGAGTGCGCTCGAATCAAGCGGAGTTGAGGGGGTGTCGGTACGGCGCCCCCAGGCCCCACGCCTGGTGCGCGGCGTCGGCGAACGCGGCTGCCAGCCGGTGCTCCCCGGAGGCGTTGGGGTGGGTGCCGTCGTAGGTGTCCCGGGCGATGTCGTAGCCGGCCGGGCGGGAGGCCAGCAGCAGCGGCGAGGCCGCGGTGCCCAGGTCGGCGACGGTCTTGGCCAGGCGGGTGTTGAACTCCTCGCACTGTGCGCCGAATCCGGGGTCCTGGTCGCAGCGCGAGTTGGGTATGACGGGCAGCAGCACCGCGGCGACACGGGGGTTGGCCGCCCGCGCCCGCCCGACGAACAGCCGCACGTTGGCCTCGGTCTGCTCGGGGTTGGTGTAGAAGCCAAGGTCGATCAGCCCCAGCGAGACCAGCAGCACGTCGGGACGGTGCTCCCGCACGGCGCCCTCGATGAGCGGCGCCATGTGCAGCCACCCCTCGCCCCAGCCGGCCAGGTGGCGGCGCGCGGAGACGGGGAAGGCGGGGTCGGCGTAGCGCTGCGAGACGGCCGCGTCGGCACCGGGGTCGTGCAGCGCGGTCCGCGGGCCGACGATCTCGAAGTCCTCGCCCTCCGTCCCCAGCGACCGCAGGTGCTGCCACATGCGGTAGCGCCAGGTGTGCTCCCCCGCGCTGCCGATCGTCATGGAGTCGCCGACGAACATCCACGCCGTGCGGCGTCCGGGCGTGCGGCGGGGCCCGTCGCCGGGGCCGGGGGGTGCGCTGGACATGGAGGGGATCTTAGGGCCCGCGGGCTCCCCGGCAGGGCCCTGACCTCGGGTCCGGCGGTGTTAGCACCGTCACTGCCGCGGGGCCGGGAAGGCCGGGCGGTCACGGTGATTGGCCCAGCGAAGAAGCCCTCGAATGGCCCTGCTGGGCGGGCCGTTCCGCTCATACGGTGACGGGCATGACGCACTCGGTGGACTTCTACTTCGACCCCATCTGCCCCTTCGCCTGGATCACCTCCCGCTGGATCCTGGAGGTGGAGCGGGAACGCGAACTGCGCCTGCGCTTCCGGGTGATGAGCCTGTCCGTGCTCAACGAGGGCCGCGAGGGCCTGCCCGAGCGCTACGAGCGGCTGCTGAGCACCGGCTGGGGCCCGGTACGGGTGTGCGTCGCCGCCGCACGGCACCACGGGGAGCACGTGCTGCGCGAGCTGTACACGGCGCTCGGCACCCGGCTGCACGTGCAGGCCCGCCCGGCCTCCGACGAGGTGCTGCGCGAGGCGCTGGCGGAGGCGGGCCTGCCGCCGGAGCTGGCGCAGGCCGCGGGCGGCACCGCGTACGACGAGGAGCTGCGCAGGAGCCACCACGAGGGCATGGACCCGGTCGGGGAGGAGGTCGGGACGCCCACCCTGCACATCGACGGGGCCGCCTTCTTCGGCCCCGTCCTCACCTCGATCCCGCGCGGCGAGGAGGCGGCGCGGCTGTTCGACGGGGTCCGGGCGCTGGCCGGCCACCCCACCTTCTTCGAACTGAAGCGCAGCCGCACCGGCGGCCTCGACTTCGCCTGAGCCGTCCACCTGGCAGGCTTGGCGCATGCGCCCACTGCTCGCCGCGGCCGCGGCCTCCGTCCTCGTCATGGGTCCCCTCGTCGGCAGCGCGGCCGCCGACGACGGGGAGTCCGTGGCCTTCACGATGTCGGACCCGCGGATCACCGAGTCGAGCGGCCTGGTCGCCAGCCGCCTCCACAAGGGCGTCTACTGGACGCACAACGACAGCGACGACGGCCCGTACGTCTACGCCGTCGACTCCGCGACCGGCAAGACGGTCGCCACCGTCACCCTGCGCGGCGTGGGCAGCCCGCGCGACGTCGAGGCGATCTCGATGGGCCCGGACGGCGCCCTGTACGTCGGCGACATCGGCGACAACCTCGGCGGCTCCTGGCCGCACGTGTGGATCTACCGCTTCCCGGAGCCGGAACGGCTGACGGACCGGACGGTGACGGCCACGCAGTACACCGTCCAGTACGACGGCGGCCCGCGCAACGCCGAGGCGATGATGGTCGACCCCACGACCGGGCGGGTGTACATCGCGAGCAAGAACGAGGACGGCGGCGCCCTCTACGAGGGCCCGGCGAAGCTCTCCGCGAGCGGCACCAACGTCTTCCGGCGCATCGCGGCCATCCCGCTGTGGATCACCGACGGCGCCTTCTCCCCGGACGGCAGCCGGCTGGTGCTGCGCGGCTACCTCGGCGCCCTGATGTACCGCTGGTCCGACGGCACGGCGCGCCGGATCGACCAGATGCACGTGCCGCTGCAGCGGCAGGGCGAGTCCGTCGCCTTCACCCCGGACGGCCGGGCCCTGATGTACGGCAGCGAGGGCGCGGACAGCGAGGTCTGGCGCGTACCGCTGAACGGGGACGACCTGCCCGACGCGGCCCGCCGTGCCGCCTCCTCCTCCCCCGGGCCGTCGGGGAGTTCCTCGGCGGACGCCGCCGGTTCCGGCGCCGACGAGGCGGTCTCGACACGGCAGTTCGCACTGGGCGCCGTCACCCTGGCCGCGGTCGCCGCGTTGCTGGTGGGGGTGCGCCGGTTGCTGCGCCGGGAGCGCTGAGACGCCCCGGGAACACCGGCGCGGCGGGGCGATCGCCCCGCCCGCCGGCGGTGGTGGCCCCGTGGGGCCCGGGTTCAGAGCCGCTCGACGACGAAGTCGACGCAGGCGGTCAGGGCCTCGACGTCGGCCGGCTCCACGGCCGGGAACATCGCGACGCGCAGCTGGTTGCGGCCCAGCTTGCGGTACGGCTCGGTGTCGACGACGCCGTTGGCGCGCAGCACCTTGGCGATCACCGCCGCGTCGACCTCGTCGTTGAAGTCGATCGTGCCGACGACCTGGGAGCGCTTGGCCGGGTCGGTGACGAACGGGGTGGCGTACTTGGAGTCCTCGGCCCAGGTGTACAGGCGCGAGGAGGAGTCGGCGGTGCGCGCGACGGCCCAGTCCAGACCGCCCTGGCCGTTGATCCACTCCAGCTGGTCGTTCAGCAGGAACAGGGTGGCGAGCGCGGGGGTGTTGTACGTCTGGTTCTTGCCCGAGTTGTCGATCGCGGTCGGCAGGTCGAAGAAGGCCGGGATGTGGCGGCCGGACGCGGCGATCCGCGCGGCGCGCTCCAGCGCGGCCGGGGAGAACGCGGCGATCCACAGCCCGCCGTCGGCGGCGAAGGACTTCTGCGGGGCGAAGTAGTAGACGTCGGTCTCGACGATGTCGACCGGCAGGCCGCCCGCGCCGGAGGTGGCGTCGACCAGGACGAGGGCGCCCTCGTCGGCGCCGGCCACGCGCCGCAGCGGCATCGCGACACCGGTGGAGGTCTCGTTGTGGGTGAAGGCGTAGACGTCCACGCCGGCCTCGGCGGCCGCCTCGGGGTGCGTGCCCGGGTCCGCGGAGATCACGGTCGGCTCGTCCAGCCACGGCGCCAGCTTGGCCGCCTTGGCGAACTTGGAGGAGAACTCGCCGAAGCTGAGGTGCTGCGACTTGCGCTCGATGAGCCCGTGCGTGGCGATGTCCCAGAAGGCGGTGGAGCCGCCGTTGCCGAGCACCACCTCGTAGCCCTCGGGGAGCGAGAAGAGCTCGCGGATGCCGTCCCGGATCCGGCCGACCAGGTCCTTCACCGGCGCCTGCCGGTGAGAGGTGCCCATCAGCGAGGTGCCGGTGGCGGCCAGGGCGCTGAGCGCCTCGGGCCGCACCTTGGAGGGGCCCGAACCGAATCGTCCGTCGGCGGGCTTGATGTCAGCGGGAATCTGGATCTCGGCCACGTCTCGCAGCGTAGTGCGTGACGACCCGGTTACGGGCTCCGGTCCATCCGGTGAGACATGCGGCGCGGTGGGGCAGGCTGAGGGGCATGGCGGACGATCTGCGGCACGGACTGCGCCGCGAGCTGGAGCGGGCGGTGCGGGGCGAGGTCTCCTTCGACCCGCAGAGCAGGGCGCTGACCACGATGGACGCGTCCAACTACCGGCGCGTTCCGGTGGCCGTGGTCGCGCCGCGCGACGCCGACGACGTGGCCGCGGCGCTCGCCGTGTGCCGGGCGCACGGGGTGCCGGTGGTGCCGCGCGGCGGTGGCACGTCGATCGCCGGGCAGGCGACGGGCACCGGGGTCGTCCTCGACTTCACCCGGCACATGCACCGGATCGTGTCACTCAGCCCCGAGGCGTTGACGGCCCGTGTGCAGCCGGGAGTGGTCCTGGACGACCTGCGGCGCGCCGCCGCCGCGCACGGGCTGACCTTCGGCCCCGATCCGTCCACCCACAGCCGCTGCACCCTCGGCGGCATGATCGGCAACAACGCGTGCGGCCCCCACTCCGTCGCCTGGGGCACCACCGCCGACAACGTCCGGGCCCTGGAGTGCCTCACCTACGACGGCGAGCCGCTGCGCACCGCCGACCCGCTCCGCGCCGACCTGCGGGAACTGGTGGACGGCCATCTCGCCCTGCTGCGCACCGGCTATCCGCAGCAGCTCCCCCGCCGCATCTCCGGCTACGCCCTCGACGCCCTGCTCCCCGAACGCGGCCGGGACCTGGCCCGGGCCCTGACCGGCAGCGAGGGCACGCTCGCGGTGCTCACAGAGGCCGAGGTCCGGCTGGTGCCCGCGCCCCCGGTGCGCGTCCTGGTGGTCCTCGGCTACCCGGACGAAGGCGCCGCCGCCGACGCCGCGAACGGCCTGCTGCCGTACGGCCCGCTGACGGTGGAGGGCATGGCCGCCGACCTGGTGGGCGGCGAGGCCGCCGGGCTGCTGCCGCGGGGCGGCGCGTGGCTCTTCGTCGAGATGCACGGCACCGGCGAGGCGGAGGCGCTGCGGCGGCTCGCCGACGCGGGCGACTCGGTCGTCGTGACCGACCCCGTCGCGCAGCGCAGGCTGTGGCGGATCCGCGAGGAGGCCGCCGGCACCGCCACCCGGACACCCGGGGGCGCGGAGGCCTGGCCCGGCTGGGAGGACTGCGCGGTGCCCCCGGCGCGGCTCGGCGCCTACCTGCGCGAATTCCGCGCGCTGCTGCGCGAGCACGGCCTGCACGGCACCCCCTACGGGCACTTCGGCGACGGCTGCATCCACGTGCGCATCGACTTCGACCTGCTCGGCGCGGCCGGTGTGGCCCGCTTCCGGCGCTTCTCCGAGGACGTCGCGGAGCTCGTCGTCGCCCACGGCGGCTCGCTGTCCGGGGAGCACGGCGACGGGCAGGCCCGCGCGGAGCTGCTGCCCAGGATGTACGGCGACGAACTGGTCGCCCTCTTCGGCCGGTTCAAGGACGCACTGGACCCCGCGGGCGGCCTCAACCCCGGCATGCTGGTGCGGCCCGAACCGCTCGACGCCCACCTGCGCTTCGCCGTCCTGCCGCACCGGCCGGTCGACGTCGCCTTCGGCTACCCCCACGACGGAGGGGACTTCTCGGCGGCGGTGCGCCGCTGCGTCGGCGTCGCCAAGTGCCGTGACACGGGCGGGGGTCCGGGGGCCGGGGATCCGGGGGCGGGCGTCATGTGCCCCTCGTACCGGGCGACGCACGAGGAGCGGCACTCCACCCGAGGCCGGGCCCGGCTGCTGCACGAGATGCTCGCCGGCGAGATCGTCACCGGCGGCTGGCGCTCGCCGGAGGTCCTGGACGCCCTGGACCTCTGCCTGTCCTGCAAGGGCTGCCGCTCGGACTGCCCGGTCGGCGTCGACATGGCAACCTACAAGGCGGAGTTCCTCCACCACCACTACCGGCGGCGGCCGCGGCCCGCCGCGCACTACCTGATGGGCGGGCTGCCGACGTGGCTGCGCGCGGCGGCCCCGCTCGCCGGGACCGTGAACGCCCTGGCACGGGTACGGCCGCTGGCCGCCGTGGCCAAGCGGGCGGCGGGCGTCGCGCCCGAGCGGGAACTGCCGCCGCTGGCCGAGGAGCCCTTCGTGCGCTGGTGGCGGCGGCAGGAGCCCGCGCCGGAGGCGGGAGGGACCGTGGTGCTGTGGCCGGACACCTTCACCGACCGATTCTCCCCCGAGGTCGGCCGCGCCGCCGTACGCGTCCTGCGGGCGGCCGGATTGCGCGTCGTGCTGCCGCCGGGACGCGTCTGCTGCGGCCTGACCTGGGTCTCGACCGGCCGCCTCGACCGGGCCCGGCAGGTGATGCGCCGCACGGTCCGGCGGATGGCTCCCATGGTCGCCGCCGGTCATCCCGTCGTCGTCCTGGAGCCGAGCTGCGCGGCGGCGCTCCGCACCGATCTGCCCGAACTCCTGGGCACCGACGAGGCGGCGGCCCTGGCCGGTTCCGTACGCACCTTCGCGCAGGTGCTGGAGGAGCGGGCCCCCGGCTGGACGCCGCCCCGCCTCGACCGGTCGGTCACCGGCCAGACCCACTGCCACCAGCACGCCGTCCTGGGCGACGCCGCCGAGCGCCGGCTGCGCTCCCGCGCGGGCCTCACCGGCACCCTGGCCTCCGGCTGCTGCGGCCTGGCCGGGAACTTCGGCTTCGAGCGTGGCCATTACGAGGTCTCCGTCGCCTGCGCCGAGGAGCGTCTGCTGCCCGCCGTCCGCGCCGCCCGCCCCGGCACGGCCGTCCTGGCGGACGGCTTCTCCTGTCGCACCCAGCTCGCCCAGCTCGGCGGGGTACGCGCCCGGCACCTCGCGGAGCTGCTGGCGGACGGGCTGTGAGTCGGCGGACCGTGGCGAGGACCGGACCTCAGAACTCCGCTGTGTCCAGCACGAGTCCGAAGGGCTCGGGCAGCCGCAGCGGCGTGCCGAAGGGATGCGGGCCGTCCACCACCCGGTAGCCGAGCTCCCCCGGCTCCGCGTACAGGGTGCAGCTGCGCTCCTGACGGTCGACGAGGAGGTACAGCGGGGCGCCGTACTCGGCGTAGCGGCGGCGTTTGACGATCCGGGTCGGTGTCACTGTTGGACTCGGAGGTGACCTCCACCACCAGCAGGGTCTGGTGGGGGACGAGAGCGTCGGCTTCCGCCAAGGCTTCCGGCACGACGGCCAGATCCGGCACGTACCAGTTGCCACTGCCGGGAAGGTCCAGGTTTCCCGAGCCCGAGAGGCAGCCCATCTTCTGCACGACGGGGTCGATCTGCCGACGGATCATGGCTGCGGCCCTCTCATGCCCCCACGTAGGTGGCACCACTTGCCGGATGACCCCCTCGACGATCTGCACCCGGTCCCCCCGTGGTGCCGGATCGCGTACTTGAGCGCGGTTTCCGGGTCGTCCGGCGCGTACGAACCGGCGGCCGCCCGAGACGCCCAGTGGGGCTGTGAGCTCATCGGTCCTCCAGAGGGCTCCGCACACGCGACTGACGACACCTCCGATTCTCAGGCAGCCGCCGCCCGCCCGGGGCGCCCCGATCGCACATTCACTCGAAACGATGAAGCACCCCCGAGGTCACCGACGCCGGCACCGGGGTCACGGCACCAGCACGAGCCTCCCCCGCACACCCCCCTCCGCGAGGCGGGCGTGGGCCTTGGCGGCCTCCTCCAGCGGGTAGGTGTCGGCCACCCGCGTGGTGAGCACGCCCCGGTCCAGCAAGGCCACGAGTTCCGCGAGGCGCCCGCCGTCCGGCTGGACCTGCACGGCGGCGACCCGGATGCCGCGCTCGGCGGCGGGCACCGCGTCGGGCCGGACGGTGACGTAGCCGCCGCCGTCCGGTACGGCCGCCAGGGCGGGGGCGCCGAGCGCCGCCGCGTCGAGGGCGGCGTCGGCGCGGACGCCGTCCAGGGACGACACGGCCTCGTCGGCGCCCAGTTCCCGCAGCAGCGGGAGGTCGGCGGGGCGGGCCAGGGCGACGACGTGCAGCCCCGCGTGGCGGGCCAGCTGGACGGCGTAGCCCCCGACCGCGCCCGCGGCGCCGGTGACCAGCACGCGGTCGCCGGGCCGGGCGGCCAGCAGGCCGAGCGCCTGGTCGGCGGTGAGGGCGTTGGTCGGGAGGGTGGCGGCGTGGACGGGGTCGACGGACGAGGGGGCCGCGGCGAGGGCGTCCGCGCGCAGCACGACGTACTCGGCGTGCGCCTTGGTCCGCTGCCCGAACCCGCCCACCGCGCCCACGACGGCCGTGCCCGGCACGGGGGCGGAGGCCCCGGCGCCGACCGCGTCCACGGTCCCCGCGACGTCCCAGCCCATCCCGAGGAAGGCCCCGGGCACCAGCGCCCCGGCCCCGAGCAGACCGGCCCTCACGGCCAGGTCGGCGGGGTTGACCCCGGCCGCGGCCACCCGCACCCGGACCTCGCCGGGGCCCGGCTCGGGCAGCGCCACCTCGGCGACCTCCAGCACCTCGGGCCCGCCGAATTCCCTGATCACGACAGCACGCATGGCAGAAGCTCCCTGTTCCTGAGGATGTGGTGGCGACTGGTCCCGCCGCCATCACAAACCTAGGGAGAGCTACTCTCTACGGGTAAGTACGTACCTGGAAGTGCGTACCGAACCGAGGAGTCCGGAGGGGAGCCCCCATGGCGACGACCACCGCGTCCCAGCGGCGCGAGGAGGCACGCGTGGCCTACAACGCGTTCATGAAGGGCTGCCCGACGAACCAGTTGCTCATCCGGATCAGCGACAAGTGGGCCGGCCTGCTCATGGCCGCGCTCAAGGACGGGCCGCAGCGTTACAGCGACCTGGGCCGCCGCATCGCGGGCGTCAGCCAGAAGATGCTCACGCAGACGCTGCGCACCCTGGAGCGGGACGGACTGGTCGCACGGACCGTCACGCCGTCCGTGCCCGTGCGGGTGGACTACGCGCTGACGCCGCTGGGCGAGAGCCTGGCCGTGCTGTTCTCCGCTGTGAAGGACTGGGCGGAGGAGCACATCGAGGAGGTCGTCGAGGCCCGCGAGCGCTACGACGCCGGAGCGCGCACGTCCTGAGGCGGCCGGGGGCCGCCCCGGTTTCGCCGATCCCCTGTGCCGTTCATCCGTTTTCGGGCATTCTGTAGAGCCGTTACCGGCCGTTTCGGCCTACTTCCGGCAGCGGGGGGACATCATGCCCGGTGGGGAGCGCGGTGCGCTCGGTCAGCTGGTGAGAGCGCTCAGCCTGGGGACGTTGGTGACCGTCTACGTCGCCAGCCTGCTGATCACCTACCGCCAGCTGCACACGAAACCCGTGCTGCAGGACGTCATCGGTGCCCCTGACTGGACCCGCGCCGTCCTGGTCATGGGACTGGTGATCGGCGGCGGGCTGGGCACGGCCGCGGCGATCGTCGACGACCGCCGCGAACTGCCCTCGTGGTTCCTGACCGCGGTGGGCGTGGCGGCCGCACTGGCGTGGAGCCTGTGGGCTTCGTCGAGCCTGGGCGAGGACTACGTGCACATGCTCTTCGCGGCCACCGCCCCGGTGACCGGCCTGCTGGTGTGGGCCGAGCTGATGCGGCAGTTCCGCAACCGGCGCCGGGTCCCCGGGACCGCCTGACCGTTCGTCCGGCCCGTGCCGTGCTCAGGCGGCCACCGACTCCGACTCCCGCGGCACGAACTCGATCAGCTTGTGGTCCTTGCCGCGGTGCAGGTCGATCTTGAGCCGCAGACCGCCCAGCCGGGCCAGGAAGAGTCCGACGCAGGCCGCCGCCACCGCGGCGACCAGGCCGCCGGCCAGGAAGCCGGTCCGGGCCCCGAAGACGTCGGTGATCCAGCCGACGAGCGGGCCGCCCAGCGGTGTGCCGCCCACGAAGACCATCATGAACAGGCTCATGACGCGGCCCCGCATGGCGGGGTCGGTCGCGAGCTGGACGCTGGCGTTGGCGGTGGTGTTGAAGGTCAGGCCGAAGATGCCGATCGGCAGCATGAGCGCCAGGAAGATCCAGTACGTCGGCGCCAGTGCCGCCACGACCTCCAGCAGGCCGAACCCGAGCGCCGCGCCGACCAGCAGCCGCAGCCGGGTGCTGCCGCGCCGGGCCGCCAGCAGCGCGCCGACGACGGAGCCGACCGCGAGCACCGAGTTGAACAGGCCGTACATCCCGGCGTCGCCGTGGAAGACGTGGTCGGCGAAGGCGGTGAGCCAGATCGGGAAGTTGTACGCGAAGGTGCCGATGAAGCCGACCAGCACGATGGGCCAGATCAGCTCGGGCCGTCCGGCGACGTAGCGCAGGCCCTCGCGCAGCTGGCCCTTGCCGCGCGGCGCGGTGGGCACCTCGTACAGCTCGGAACGGCGCATGAGCAGCAGTCCGGCGAGCGGCGCCAGGAAGGACAGGCCGTTGAAGAGGAAGGCCCAGCCGCTGCCGACCGCGGTGATCAGCGCGCCCGCGACGGCGGGGCCGATGAGGCGGGCGCTCTGGAAGTTCGCGGAGTTCAGGGAGACCGCGTTGCGGACGTCGGCCGGGCCGACCATCTCGACGACGAACGCCTGCCGGCTGGGGTTGTCGACGACGGTGACCATGCCGAGCCCGAAGGCGATGGCGTACACGTGCCAGACCTGGACGGCTCCGCTGAGGGTCAGCGCGGCCAGGGCGAGGCCCAGCAGGCCCATGGCCGCCTGGGTGGCCAGCAGGGTGCGGCGCTTGGGGTAGCGGTCGGCGATGACGCCGCCGTAGAGCCCGAAGAGCAGCATGGGCAGGAACTGCAGTGCGGTCGTGATGCCGACGGCGAAGGAGGACCCGGTCAGGCTCAGCACCAGCCAGTCCTGCGCGATGCGCGACATCCAGGTGCCGGTGTTGGAGACGATCGCCCCACCGGCGAAGAGCCGGTAGTTGCGGTTGCGGAGCGAGCTGAACATGCCGCCGGGCGCCGGCGGCGCGGCGGGGCGGCCGGTGCCGGGGGTCCCGGGCGGTCCGGCGGCCCCCGCGGCGGCGTCGGCGCCCGCCGGGGTGGGAAGATCGGCCGGGTCGGCGGTGCCGGCCGGTCCGGTCCCCTCAGGGATGTTCGGTTCGGGTGCGGCCTGTGATGCGGCTGCCGAACTCAATCCGGTCTCGCCTCCTCGTCATCGGTTCCTTGCGTCGGCGTGAGCGAGCTTCTCCAGGACGGGCGCCGCCTCCCGGAGCACGGCGCGTTCCTCCTCCGTGAGGGTGGCCATGAGTTCGGCCAGGAACGCGTTGCGCCGGGCCCGGCTCTCCTCGAGCATCGCCTCCGCCTGCTCGGTCTGCCGGACGACGACCTGGCGCCGGTCGTCCGGGTGCGGGTCCCGGTGCACCAGGCCCTTGGACTCGAGCATGGCGACGATCCGCGTCATGGACGGCGGCTGTACGTGCTCCTTGCGGGCCAGCTCCCCGGGGGTGGCGGATCCGCAGCGCGCGAGGGTGCCCAGCACGGACATCTCCGTCGGGCTCAGCGACTCGTCGACCCGGTGGTGGCGCAGTCGGCGGGAGAGCCGCATCACGGCTCCGCGCAGCGTGTTCACCGCTGAGCGGTCGTCCTCGGACAGTTCGGTCACGTTCGTTAGATTAGCTCATTACCTATGCTAAGTAAAATTGCCGCAGCCGTGCCGCGTCCAAACGCATTCGTCAAGGAAGTCACCCATCCGGGTGAGTTCCGCCCCGAAAACGACGCATGCCCCGAGGGGCCCGCCGGACCCTTGGGCCATGGCTTCGAGAGTGCTCAGCATGCGCATAGACGGGGACCTGCTGGACCGTCTCCAGGCTCACGCCGCCAAACGCGGAATGAGCGTCCAGGACTACATCGTCCGGACGCTCATTCGCGATGACTTCGACGAGAGGCTCAAGGCCTCCGTCGACGAGACCGAGCAGTTCTACACGGCCGGTTACGTCAGGCCGAGCGCCGGCATCAGGTAGTAGAAGGCGAAGACCGCCGACACCGCGTAGAGCGCGGACGGCACCTCGCGGCCGCGCCCCGCCACCAGTCGCAGCACGCAGAAGGTGATGAACCCGATGCCGATGCCGTTGGTGATCGAGTAGGTGAACGGCATGAGCAGCATCGTCAGGAACGCCGGGATGGAGATCGTGTAGTCGCTCCAGTCGATCTCCCGGATGCTGCCCGCCATGATCAGGAAGCCCACCGCGACGAGCGCGGGGGTGGCCGCCTGGGCCGGGACCATGGTGGCCAGCGGCGCGAAGAACAGCGCGACGACGAAGAGCAGACCGGTGGCGATCGAGGCGAGGCCCGTGCGCGCGCCCTCGCCGGCACCGGCGGTGGACTCCGCGTAGCAGGTGTTGGCCGAGCACGAGGTGAAGCCACCGGCGGCGGTGGCGATGCCGTCCACCATCAGCACCCGGCTCATCCCGGGCAGGTCGCCCTTGGAGTCCAGCAGGTGCGCCTCGTCGCTGACGCCGAGGATGGTGCCCATCGCGTCGAAGAAGCAGCTCAACAGCACGGTGAAGACGAAGAGGATGCCGGTGAGCACACCGACCTCCTGGAAGCCGCCGAACAGGCTCACCTTGCCGATCAGCCCGAAGTCGGGGGTTGCGACCGGGTTGCCGGGCCACTGCGGGACGGTCAGGCCCCAGGCGGTGTCCTTGACGTTCGCCACCGCGTCGACGACGAGCGCGAGAACGGTCATCGCGACGATGCTGATCAGGATGGCGCCGGGCACCTTCCGGATGATCAGCCCGAGGGTCAGCAGCACACCGAGGATGAAGATCAGCACCGGCCAGCCGGTCAGGTGGCCGCCCGCGCCCAGCTGCAGCGGGACGGTGGTGTGCGCGGCGTCCGGGATGCGGGTCACGAAGCCGGAGTCGACCAGGCCGATCAGCACGATGAACAGGCCGATGCCGATGGCGATCGCCTTGCGCAGGCCGAGCGGCACCGCGCTCATCACCCGCTCCCGCAGGCCCGTGGCGACCAGCACCATGATCGCGAGACCGGCGAGGACCACCATGCCCATCGCGTCCGGCCAGCTCATCTTCGGCGCGAGCTGGAGCGCGACGATGCTGTTGACGCCCAGACCCGCCGCCAGCGCGATCGGCACGTTGCCGATGACGCCCATGAGCAGGGTGGTGAAGGCGGCGGTCACGACGGTGGCGGTGACCAGCTGGCCGCCGTCGAGGTGGTGGCCGTATTTGTCCACGCCCGAGCTGAGGATGATCGGGTTCAGGACGATGATGTAGGCCATCGCGAAGAAGGTGGCCAGACCTCCGCGGATCTCCCGGGGGACCGAGGACCCCCGCTCGGTGATCCGGAAGAACCGGTCGAGCGCGCCGTGGGCGGCCGCCGGGGGCGGGGTCGGGGAACTGGGCACGACCTTGGCGGTGGTCGACGGGGACATGCGGGTCCTTGCGTGGGGGGCGGGAGCTTTTGGAGGTTCCTACGACTGAAACCGGCCAGTCTCGGACCGTTTCAGTATGAACATATGAGCGTCCCAAACGCTATCTCCGCGCGTAGACCTCCCGGGACCACTGGGTACGCTGTGCGGTATGAGCAGCAGCAGCCACAGCAAGGGGACGACCGGGTTGCGCGAGGCGCCGGCACCTCTGGAGGCGAACGACGTCGCGACCGTCACCGTCGGGACGGTCATCTGGTTCGCGCTCTTCCTCGTCCAGCTCCCCTTCTACGGCTGGTACGCCGCCCACGGCCACGCCTGGTGGATCTGGACCTGCCTGGCCGGCGGCGGCCTCGGGCTCATCGGCCTCTGGTACGTGCGCGCCCGCCGGGACGCCATCCGGCGCTCCCGCGCCGCGGAGGACGCCGCACAGGACTGAGCCGGGGCCCGCGGGTTCCGCGGGCCCGGATCCCCGGTCTCCGGCTCCGGATCCGTACCCCCGGCGGCTACGCCCCCGGTCGTACGGCGCCCCGGAGATGTCCCCGAGAGCGACGGCCCGCCGCGCCGTCGGCGCCGCCCCCCACGTACCGTCGAAGCCATGACGGAACGCACGCAGCGGGAGGCGGCCGGGGTGCGGCCGGCGACGCCCGGCGGACTGACCGCCGCCCAGGTGGCGGAGCGGATCGCGCGGGGCGAGGTCAACGACGTCCCGGTGCGTTCCTCGCGTTCCTTGGCCGAGATCGTCAGCGCGAACGTGTTCACCCGCTTCAACGCGATCATCGGCGTGCTGTTCCTGATCATCCTGGTGGTCGGCCCGATCCAGGACGGCCTCTTCGGCTTCGTCATCATCGCGAACACCGGGATCGGCATCTTCCAGGAGTGGCGCGCCAAGAAGACCCTGGACGGACTCGCCGTGATCGGCGAGGCGAAACCCACCGTGCGCCGTGACGGGGTCGCCACCCAGGTCTCCACCTCCGGGATCGTCCTCGGCGACCTCGTCGAACTCGGGCCGGGGGACAAGGTGGTGGTCGACGGCGAGGTGGCCGAGGCCGACAACCTGGAGGTCGACGAGTCGCTGCTCACCGGCGAGGCCGACCCCGTCGTCAAGCGCCCCGGCGACCCCGTGATGTCCGGCAGCTTCGTCGTCGCGGGCGGCGGGTCCTTCACCGCGACCAAGGTCGGCCGGGAGGCCTACGCGGCGCAACTCGCCGAGGAGGCGAGCCGCTTCACCCTCGTCCACTCCGAACTGCGCAGCGGCATCAGCCAGATCCTCAAGTACGTCACGTGGATGATGGTCCCCACCGCGATCGGCCTGATCGTCAGCCAGCTCGTCCTGGAGGGCGACGACTGGCGCGAGGCGGTCCGCCGCATGGTGGGCGGCATCGTCCCGATGGTGCCCGAGGGGCTGGTCCTGCTCACCTCGGTGGCCTTCGCGATCGGCGTGATCCGGCTGGGCCGAAAACAGTGCCTCGTCCAGGAACTGCCCGCGATCGAGGGGCTGGCCCGGGTGGACGTGGTGTGCCTGGACAAGACCGGCACCCTCACCGAGGGCGGGATGGACGTCGCGGAGCTGCGGATGCTGGACGGTGTCCCCGAGGCGTACATCCGGCAGGTGCTCGGCGCGGTCAGCTCCGCCGACCCGCGCCCCAACCCCACCCTGGCCGCCGTCGCCGCGGCCTTCCCCGCCCCGGACGACGGCTGGCACGTCACCGACGCGCTGCCCTTCTCCTCCGCCCGCAAGTACAGCGGCGCGGCCTTCACCGAGCCCGGCGGTGAGCGCAGCGCCTGGCTGCTCGGCGCCCCCGACGTACTGCTCCCCGCGGGCGACCGGGCGCTCGGCGCGATCGACGACCTCAACGCCCAGGGCCTGCGGGTGCTGCTGCTCGCCCGGACGGGGAAGGAGCTGGGCGACCCGGCGGTGGGCGCCTCGGCCAACCCGGCAGCGCTGGTCGTCCTGGAGCAGCGGCTGCGTCCCGACGCCGCCGACACCCTGCGCTACTTCGCCGAGCAGGACGTGCACGCCAAGGTCATCTCCGGCGACAACGCGGTCTCCGTCGGCGCCGTCGCCGGGAAGCTGGGGCTGGCGGGGGCCGAGCGGACGGTCGACGCCCGCAGGCTGCCGGCCGAGCGCACGCAGATGGCGGCCGAGCTCGACCGGGGCACGGTCTTCGGCCGGGTCACCCCGCAGCAGAAGCGGGAGATGGTGGGCGCGCTCCAGTCCGGCGGCCACAACGTGGCGATGACCGGGGACGGCGTCAACGACGTCCTCGCCCTCAAGGACGCCGACATCGGCGTCGCCATGGGCTCCGGCTCCGAGGCGACCCGGGCGGTCGCGCAGATCGTGCTGCTCGACAACAGCTTCTCGGCGCTCCCGTCGGTCGTGGCCGAGGGCCGCCGGGTCATCGGCAACATCACCCGCGTCGCGACGCTCTTCCTCACCAAGACCGTCTACTCGGTGCTGCTCGCCCTGCTGGTGATCATCTGGCACGCGCCCTACCCGTTCCTGCCCCGGCACCTGACGCTGCTGTCCACGCTGACCATCGGCGTCCCCGCCTTCTTCCTCGCCCTGGCCCCCAACAAGGAGCGGGCCAAGCCGCTCTTCGTGCGCCGGGTCATGCGCTACTCCCTGCCCGCCGGGGTGATCGCGGGCGTCGCCACCTTCGTGACGTACATGCTCGCCCGCCACCACTACCGCGGCGCCGGCGCGCTGGAGGCGGAGACCAGCGCCGCGACGCTGACCCTCTTCCTGATCGCGATGTGGGTGCTGGCGCTCGTCGCACGTCCCTACACCTGGTGGCGGATCGCCCTGGTCCTCACCATGGGCGCGGGATTCCTGGTCGTCCTGGTCACCCCGTGGCTGCAGGAGTTCTTCGCCCTCCGGCTGGTCGGCACGCAGGGCCCCTGGACGGCCGTCGTCGTGGCGGTGGCGGCCGCAGCGCTGCTGGAAGTGGTCTGGCGCCGCGTCCGCCGCCTGGACGACGACGCCCCACCGGAGCAACAGCGGGCGCCGGGCCCCCGCTGAGGGGACCCGGCGCCCGGGGTGCGACGGGTGCTACCGGACGTCGACGTAGTCGGCCGTGGCCGCGGTCCCGCCGGTGGTGGCGTTGGTGCCGAAGGCGTAGCGCCAGTAGCCGTCCACCGAGGCCTTGACGGTGGTCTTCAGGGCGCCGGTGCTACCGGACTTGACGGTCTTGACCGTGGTGTAGGTGGTCGAGCCCTTCTTGCGGAACTGCAGTTGCACGGACTGGCTCGCGTAGCCGCCGTACTTGAGCGTGTCCCAGTTGGCCCGGGTCAGGGTGCCGGTGACGGTGATCGTCTTGCCCTTCTTCACCGGCTCGGGCGTGGCGTTCACGGTCAGGTGCGAACCGCGCAGCACCTTGATCGTGGTCCCCTTGTCGAGTTCCCGGATGTCCCCGTCCGTGCCGTCCAGTTCGGCGAGGACGTTCCAGGTGCCGGCCTGGGAGCTGGGCAGCTCGTCGAGCTTGGGGCTGACGGTGGCGGTGACGGTGCACGCGGTGGCGGAGCAGGTCTCCGTCTCGCCGAAGCCGGTGACGCCGCTCGGCGCGTCCAGGCTGGTGCCGCGCCACAGGAAGGCGCCGCCGTAGGCGAGGCCGCTGCTGTCGCTGCCGCTGATGGTGTACGAGATCTTCTTGTCGCTCGTGCCGACGACGATCGGCTTGCCGCCGTTGACGACGACCTTGGTGATGGCCGTGTCGCCTTGGGCCTCGTCCGCGTTGGCGGACGGTACGGCGAGGGCCGAGAGAGCCGCGGCCGTGCCCAGCACGATCGCGGCAGTACGTATGCGCATGTGTCCCCACTGAGTGGAACGAGGGGAAGAATCCCCAGGTGAATGCCGAATGGCGGTGGAAGCCTACAGATCACCGGGGAATGGGCGGTTCAAGGCCCGGTCAAGGGCGGGTGGGCGCAAGCACGAGGCGCCGGGCCCCCGCTGAGGGGGCCCGGCGCCCGGTGGGTGGTGCGGGTGGGGTTACTTCACGTCGACGAAGTCGGCCGTGGAGACGGACGCGCCGCTGAGCGAGGTGGTGACGAAGTTGTAGCGCCAGTAGCCGTCCACGGACGCCTTGACGGTGGTCTTCAGGGCACCGGTGCTGCTGGACTTGACGGTCTTGACCGTGGTGTACGCGGTGGTGCCCTTCTTGCGGAACTGCAGCTGCACGGACTGGCCCGTGTAGCCGGCGTACTTGTGGGTCTCCCAGTTGGCCCGGGTGAGCTTGCCGGTCACGGTGATGGTCTTGCCCTTCTTCACCGGCTCCGGCGTGGCGTTGACCGTCAGCTCGGTGTTGCGCTTGATCTTCGCGGTGCCGGCGATCTCCTTCTCTACGTAGTCGCCGTCCTTGCCGCCGACCACGGCGTACACCTTCCAGGAGCCGGCGAGCGCGTTCTTGTAGAGGTCCGCCTTGGGGTCGATGGTGATGCTGACCTTGCAGGTGGAGGTGGTGGCGTTGACCACGGTGCAGGCGGCGTAGTCCGTGGGCGGGAAGAGGCCGCCGTCGATGCCGTCGTCGGTGAACGACGAACCGTGCCAGAGGAACGCCACGCCGCCGTCGATGCCGGCCGGGTCGGTGGCGGTCACCGCGACGGAGACCGTCTTCTTGTTGCTCGTCCCGAGGACGATGTCCTTGCCGCCGTTGACGACGACCTTGGTGATCTTGGTGTCACCCACGGACTCGTCCGCCCCCGCCTTGGCGAAGGTCGACAGGGCAGTGGCGGCCGGCTTGTCGGAGGCCTGCGCGGCCGGGACTGCCAGCGAAGCGAGGGCCAGGGCGCCGGAAACGGCCGCCACGGTGGCGCGAATACGCATGCTTGAGAATCCCCCAGATGAAGAGGACGCCCGTCGAACTCCCCCGGACGAGGCGTCTCGAATGGTGAGAGGAAGAGAGTACGCGCGAACAGTCATCCAGCGGAAATGCTTTCGACATATCTCCCTGTGTGACGACGGCCACTCGGTCCGTCGCCACCCAGCCGCTCAGCCGCTCAGCCGCTCAGTCGCTCAGTCGCTCAGTCGCTCAGTCGAACCAGCGGTCGCGGGCCAGCTCCTCCGTGCGGGTCGGGTCCTCCAGCAGGGCGGCCACCTCGAAGCGGCGCTGCCAGGCGCCGGCCGCCCACGACAGGCCCGCGGCGACGCCCTCCAGCGTGGCGGCGTGCAAGGTGCCGTCGATCCACCGCCAGTCGAGCTCGACGGTGCTGCCGTCAGCCGCCCTGACCAGCAGTTCCTCGTGCTCGACGTACGACAGGGGGGCGCCCGGGAGCAGCTCGCGGACCGCGTCCGCGACATCGTGCGGCTCGCCCTCGGAGACGACCGGGGCATCCAGGGCCTCGCTGAGCCGGCGCACCTGGAACAGCTCGGCCAGCGCCGCGGCGCGGACCGGCGGGACCGGGAGCAGGGGCAGTCCTGCGGTGAGCGGGAGCAGGTCGGGCGCGTCCGCGACGAGGGCGTCCCCGGCGTCGACCACGCGCGGCTCGTGGCCGTCGACGACGGCCCGCAGCTCGTCGGGGAGGGTGACCTGCTCGGGTTCGAGGGTGCCCAGTTCCGAGTACAGCCGGTGCAGTTGGGCCGGGGTGACCGTGGAGCCCGGGTCGGCGAGCCGGGCGAGCAGTTCGGCGGCGCCGCCCGGCTCGTCCAGCAGGGCCGTGACGGACGTGCGCACGCCCAGGGCGCGCAGCACCTGGTCGTCCACGGCGCCGGCCTCGGCGTCCTCGTACAGCCCGTCGAGCAGCGGGTCGCCGCCGGCCGCGCGCAGGCCGACCGGGCGGCGGCCGTCGAGGACCGGGTGGTCGCGCAGCCACCAGGCGGTGTAGGGCCGTACCGACTCCGTGGTGCCGTCGGGCAGCAGGACCCGCACCGGCTGGGTGACCGCGTCGCGCAGCGGCGGCACGGAGAGCATGGCCAGCGCCTGCGGCCATGCGTCGTCGGCGACGAGGTCGAGGTCGCGCACGGCGACGATCTCGGTGGCGACCGGCGGCACGTCGGTGTCCGGCAGTTGGTCGAGGACGTCCTCGCACCACACGTCGACCGCGTCGAGCAGTCCGGCGTCGTCCGGCTCGGCCCAGTCGCTCTCGCGCGGCTCCAGCTCGTCCGGGTCGAGCACCACGTCGGTGGCCCGTACCAGGGCGAAGGTGGCGAGCACGCCGACCGCCGTCAGCGGTTGCTCGCCCCAGCGGGCGGCCAGGTCCTCGTCGACGGAGCCGAGCTCCCCCTCCCGGATGACCTGCTCGAAGGCACTGCCCGGCAGCACCAGTTCACCGGCGGGGGCGAGCTCGCCCTCGTCGTCGGTGAGGGCGAGGGCGGCCAGCCACGGCTCGTCGCCGGGGGCGAGGTTCGCGGCCCGGACCAGGCCCAGGACGACCTCGGCCAGTTCCTCCGCGTCCAGCGCGGGCGCGTCCTCGTCCCAGGCCTCGTCGGCGTCCAGGGACGCGGCCACCGCCGCGCGCACCTGCGGGGTGGTGAGGACGGCGCGCGGGGTCGCCGGGGTGGCCCCGAGCTTCTCCAGCAGCGGGTGCGCGGCCGCCGGGTCGGCGACCTTCAGGCCCAGCCGGGCCAGCTCCGAGGCGGCGGGCAGCCCGGTGCTGACGGGGGCGGCCCCCTCGGCGTAGACGCTGTCCATCTCGGGGAGCGGCAGCAGCACCTGGCGCGGTCCGACGACGGTACGCCGGTCGGCCAGCGGCACGGGCAGCCCGCTCAGCCGGTCCGGGTCGGTGCCGGCCAGCGAGTCGTACAGGCGGTGCCACCAGTCCGCGGGGCGCTCCACCCCGGCGAGCCGGTCGATCGCGTCGCCCAGCGGCAGCCGGGCCACCCCGAGGACGCGCAGTTCGGGGCGGCGCTCCAGCCCGGGGGGCAGCAGCGTCGGGAAGACCTCCGCCAGCACGCGCACGGTCTCCGCGCCGGTGCCCTCGACGACCTCGGCCTCCACCGGGCGCAGCGCGGGCGGCAGTTCGTCCTCGCCGTCCGTGCCCGTGACGTCGGCGGCGCGCGGCAGGAAGGCGGTGCGCGGCAGCCGCTCCTGCACGTGGCGGCGCAGTTGCGCGTCCAGCTCGCCCTTGCCGAGCGGGCCGGGTACCAGGTCCACGATGCCCGTGCTCACCGGTCGCCAGTCCGCCAGCAGCCGTACGTAGAGCTCGGCCGCCCGCGCGACCAGGAAGTCGGTGAGGGCGCCGGGTGCGGCGTGGCGCCGGCTCGGGTCCAGCGGCAGCGAGGCGATGAGCAGCGCGGGCAGCCCCAGCGGCTCGTCCGTCGGCGTCGGGGCGTGCACGAAGGGCGCCGTCCGCGGCCGCTCGGGCGCGCCGTCCTGGCCCACCGGGACGGCCCAGGTCACCGACCACACCGGGCGCAGCCGCTCCTCGACCGGGCGGTCGCTCAGCAGCGCCGCCTCCAGCGGGCCCGCGTCGCTCACGGTGCGCCAGCGGGTGGTGCCGCCGGCGCTGTCCACGACGACGGTCAGCCCGTCCTCCTGACGCCGGCTCAGGGTCCGTACCCCCTCGGGCGTCTCCACGACCACCTCGGTCAGGCCGGGCAGGGACAGCAGCAGCGCGTCGTCGATCGCGGCGAGCAGGCTCGCCGCGAGGTCCGCGGCGGCGCCGTCGCGCAGCGGCAGCACGACGCACGTGTCGTAGCCGTCCGGGGCGGTGCCCTCTGCGGGCAGCGGCAGCCGCAGCAGCGGTACGTGGCCGTCCCGGCGGCGCAGTTCGTCGGTGAGCCCCGGGGAGCGCCCACCGGTCTCCCGCGCGAGGTCGCGGGCCTCGGCCAGCGACCAGCGGACGCCGCCGCTGCGGCTGAGGATCGCGGGCTCGTCGCTGACCGCGAGCACGGCGGAGAACCCGACGCCGAAGCGGCCGACGGCCAGGGCGCCCTCCTCGCGCTTGGAGCTGGCGCGCAGCGTCGACAGGGACTCCACGCCCGCGGCGTCCAGGTGGGCCCCGGTGTTCGCGGCGGCGAGCACCCCCTCGCGCAGGGTCAGCCGCAGGCGGCCGGTCACCCCCGCACGGGTCGCCGCGTCGGCGGCGTTCTGGGCCAGCTCGACGACGAGACGGTCGCGGTAGCCGCCGAGCGCGAGGTCCTCCTCCGCGTTGGCGTCCTCCCGGAACCGGGCGGGCGACGCGGCCCACGCGTCCAGCACGGCCCGCCGCAGCCGTGCGGTCCCGAACGGATCTGCGCCCCGGTCCATCGCGGTCCCGCTCACGTCGTCTTCTCCCTCACGCGGTGTCGCATGCCCTGCCCTGTGCGAGTGACGCTACCGCGTGGGCTGTCGCCCGGTCGTCCCGCACGCGCCCGCCCCGGGGGACGCCGCCCCGCGCGGGCCGGGCCGGCCACGGTGCCCCCTGCGGTGGGCCGCCCCAGGCTCTGCTCGGCCCCGGACATCGGCCGCCGGCGGAGCCGGCAACGTGGGCCGAGCTCCCGGCCGGGAAACGGCAGCCGTCACCGGTGACCCACCCCTCGACCGGAGCGCCCGGACAGCAGCCCGCGCAACCCGGGCGCGGGCGTCGGCCGGCAAGGTGGCCGCATTCCCCCGCCGGGATGGCACCCTCACCCGCGCACAGCGGCCCCGGTGGGTCGGGCGTGGGCGCAGGGGCACCCCACCCGGCCCTGATCCGCGCCGTCCGCGGACGGCAGACGTCAACTGGGGCCCAGTTCCTCGACCGGAGTGCCCGGACGGCAGCCCGCGCAACCCTGGCGCGGGCGTCGGCGCCGGCCATCGGCCGTGGCCGAGTCACCCAACCGGGACGACCGGCGCCCACCGGCCCCGGTGGGCCCCGGACCAGGCCGGACGCGGGCGGAGCCCACACGGCCCCCAAGGAACGCCCAGCGCCACCCGATCGCAGGCGTCGGCCACCGCCGGATCCAGCGACCGTGGGCCGAGTTGCCGGGATGGCGCCCTCACCGTCGCCACAGCGGCCCCAGTCCCGACCCGGGCGGCGCCCACCTGGCCGCGAAGGGCAGCCCGCGTAACCCTGGCGCGGGCGTCGGCCGTGGCCGAGTCACCCAACCGGGACGACCGGCGCCCAACGGCCCCGGTGGGCCCCGGACCAGGCCGGACGCGGGCGGAGCCCACACGGCCCGCAAGGAACGCCCAGCGCCACCCGATCGCAGGCGTCGGCCACCGCCGGATCCAGCGACCGTGGGCCGAGTTGCCGGGATGGCGCCCTCACCGTCGCCACAG
>NZ_JARAVL010000040.1:76213-93014 GCF_033792725.1 Streptomyces sp. PA03-5A
GCGGCCCCGACCTGGACCAGGCGGGGCGTGTGGCGGAGGCCACACGGCCGCCGAGGCGCGCCATCCGCGGCGCGGGCGGTCGGGCGGCGGAGCGGGGGACACCGGACCCGCCGCCCCGGGCCGCGGCGGAGCCGTCAGCTGTGGCCGAGTTCCTCGGCCGGGGTGGTGTCCTCGACGGAGCCCTGGCGGTCGGGGTGGAGGGGGAGCGGCTCGATCGCGGTCTCGTCGAGGACGGGCGGCGCGGGCCGGGGCGTCTTCGGCATGACCGCGGCCTCCGAGTGCGCGCCGCAGCCGTAGGCGAGGGAGACCACGCGTCCGTCGGCCGGGGAGAACTCGTTCGCGCAGACGCCGAAGGCCTGCCGCAGGGAGCCCGCGATCGGGACGAGGAAGCCGCAGGAGACGCACTGGGCGGGGGCGGCCTGGGCCATCGGGGCCTTGGGGCCGTACTCGTCCTCCCAGCGGTCCGCGGCGACGTGCAGACCGTACCGGGACAGCACGCGAGGCCGGGCCATGCCGATCTCCTCCGCCACCGCGGCGATCGTGCCGACCGTGGGCGCCATCGGCAGGGTCGCCGGGGGGCCGCCGGAGACGTCCGCGTCCTCGGCCTCGACGAGCTCGGCCATCTCCTCGGAGACCGGCGAGTTCGGCGGCGGGGCGTCCTCCCCGGAGAAGCCGGTCTCCAGGCGCAGGTCCTCCGCCTCGGTGGGCAGCAGGTCGCCGGGGCCGAGGTCGCCGGGGCGCAGGCGCTCGCTCCACGGCACCCATTCGGGCGCGAGGATGGCCTCGGGCCCGGGCACGAGGACCGTCTCGTCCAAGGTGATGGCCTTGGCGCGGGAGGCGCGGGTGAGCGTGACCGCCCAGCGCCAGCCGCGGTAGGAGGCCTCACGGCAGTCGAACAGGTGCGTGACGACGCGGTCGCCCTCGGCGACCGCCCCGAGGTGCTCGCCGACCGCTTTCTCGCCGAAGGCCTCGACGGCGGCTTCGAGGGCGAGGTCGACCGCCTCGGCGCACAGGCGGTCAGGGGTACGGCTTCGCATCGCAGCACTCACAAGAATCGATTCTCTCCTACGCCGTCTTACGCGTGCGCCGCCGAGGGTCGGGCGGGGCGGTGGCGGAGCGGACCGGAGGACCGCTTCAAACGCTGCCTGCCCGTACGTCCACGGGCGCACCTGATGACTCCATTCTGCGCGATCGCACGCTATCGGTGCGCGCCCCGTTCGGAAAGCCGCCCGGTAGGGCAGACTGGCGAGCGTGGCACGCACAGTGACGTCCGGCCCGGGACCGGTTCGCAGGGCGGGGAACGCCGTCGCGCGCGCCACGCAGCGTACGTCGTCCGCCGTGGTGCGGCGCGTCCGGCGTCACACGCACTCGGGCGGGGCGGGCGAGTCGGGCCTGGCGAAGCTGATCGAGCTGCACGCGGTGAACTCGGCCGGCGACATGCTGATCACCGTCGCGCTCGCCAGCACGATCTTCTTCTCCGTGCCGACCGGTGAGGCGCGCGGCCGCGTGGCGCTCTACCTGCTGGTCACGATGGCCCCGTTCGCGCTGCTGGCCCCGGTGATCGGGCCGCTGCTGGACCGCATCCCGCACGGCCGGCGCGCCGCGATGGCGATGTCGATGCTGGCCCGGGCGATCCTGGCCTGGACGATGGCCGGGGTGGTGGCGACCGCCGGACTGGAGCTGTACCCGGCCGCCTTGGGCGTGCTCGTGGCGTCGAAGGCGTACGGCGTGGTGCGCAGCGCGGTGATGCCACGGCTGCTGCCGGCCCGTACGACGCTGGTGAAGGCGAACTCCCGGGTGAGCCTGACGGGCCTGCTGGCCACCGCCGTGGCGGCGCCGATCGGCGGGCTGCTCCACCTGATCGGGCCGGGCGTGCCGCTGTACGGGGCGTTCGTCGTCTTCGTCGTCGGGACGCTGCTCTCCTTCTCTCTCCCGCACAAGGTGGACTCCGCCAAGGGCGAGGCGCGCGCCGAACTGACCTCGGGTGAGGAGGTCGAGCACCACCGCCTGGGCCGGCAGTGGCGGGAGAAGCGGCCGGGGCTGCGGAGCGTCGGCGGCCCGGTGCTGCACGCCCTGCAGGCCAACGCCGCGCTGCGGGCGCTGTCGGGGTTCCTGACCCTCTTCCTGGCGTTCCTGCTGCGCGAGCATCCGCTGGGCGGCCTGTCGGGGCCGGTGTCGCTGGGCCTGGTCGCCGTGGCGGCGGGCACCGGCAACGCCTTCGGCACCGCGCTGGGCTCCTGGCTGCGCGACCGCGGACCGGAGCGGATCATCATCAGCGCGCTGGCCGCCGCCCTGGCGGCGACGTGCGTGGCGGCGGCCTGGTACGGCGTGCTGACCATCGCCGTCGTCGCGGCCGCGGCGGGCATCGCGCAGGCGCTGGGCAAGCTCTCGCTGGACGCCCTGATCCAGCGGGACGTGCCCGAGGAGGTGCGCACCTCGGCGTTCGCCCGCTCGGAGACCGCCCTCCAGCTGGCGTGGGTGATCGGCGGCGCCATCGGCATCGTCCTGCCGCTCAACGGCACGCTGGGGATGGCGGTGGGGGCGGCCCTGGTGGCGCTCGGCGTCACCTTCTCGGTCCGCGGCCTGATGACGGGTGCCCGGGGACGGGCGACACGTCCGCGCACCGTCTGAGCGGGGGGGTGGCCAGGGGACACGAGCGGGCCCCCCGCGTAGCGGGAGCGCGACCGCCCGGTAGCCTCACCTTCATGAGCAATCGCCGCCGTGCCGCCGCCCTCGGTGCCGTGTCCCTCGGGCTGATCGCCCTCTCCGCCTGCGAGAAGCCGACCCCCCTGGCGACCGTCACCGTCGGCGACAGGACCGTGACCACCGAGGCCACCAGCAAGTGCTACCTCGACGGGAAGAAGCTTTCGGAGCAGGTCTTCCTGGCATGCCTGCAGGGCAAGCCCGAGAAGACCATCACGGTCCGGCCCGGTGACAAGGTGCGGATCGGCGTCGACCCCGCGATCGCCGAGAAGGGCTGGGTCGTGGCCGCCGGCACCTCCGGCAAGTCGGGGCTGCTGAAGGACACCACCTACCGCTCCTTCGACGCCGAGACCCTGCTCTCCGACGCGCAGACCGGTGCCGCGGCCAGCGAGGTGACCCTCAACATCATCGAGACCGCCGGCGCCCAGGACTACCTCGGCGTCTGGCAGTTCAAGCTGAAGTCGGCGGGCTGAAACCGTCCGCTGACTCCGCCGAGGTCATGATGCCCCGCCTCCTCGTCGTCACCGCCGTCCCGGCGGAACGCGACGCGGTCGTCCGCGGGCTCGGCGGCACGCCCGCCGAGCAGCCCGTACCGGGTGGCCGCGTGCTGCTGCGCACCGCCCTCGCGGACGTGCTGGCCGCGGGCGTCGGCCCCGCCGCCGCGGCGGCGGGCACGGCGGCGGCGCTCACCGCGGCGCGGTACGGGCTCGTCGTCTCGGCCGGGATCGCCGGCGGCTTCCAGCCCCACGCACCGGTCGGCTCGGTGGTCGTCGCGAACGCGATCGTCGCCGCCGACCTGGGCGCGGAGGGCCCGGAGGGCTTCCTCCCGGTCGCCGAGCTGGGCTTCGGCACCTCCGAGCACCGGCCGCCGGGACCGCTGTCCCGCCGGGTCGCCGACGTGCTCGGCGCGGCGTACGGGCCGGTCCTGACGGTGTCGACGGTGACCGGGACGGCCGGGCGGGCCGCGGAGCTGACGCGTCGTCACCCCGGCGCGCCGGCCGAGGCCATGGAGGGCTTCGGCGTCGCGGAGGCGGCCGCGGCGCACGGGCTGCCCGTCCTGGAGATCCGTACGGTGTCCAATCCGGTGGGCCCGCGCGACCGCACGGCCTGGCGGATCGGGGAGGCGCTCGACGCGCTCGCCGACGCCTTCGCCCGGCTCGGGAAGCAACCCGCCGTACTCGACGTTGGAGACCGGACATGAGCCAAGAGCGCGCACTGCGGATCGCCTACTCCCCGTGCCCCAACGACACCTTCGTCTTCCACGCCTGGGCGCACGGCCTGGTCCCGGGCGCGCCCGCGATCGACGTGACCTTCGCGGACATCGACGTCACCAACGGGATGGCCGAGCGCGGCGAGTTCGACGTCCTGAAGGTCTCGTACGCGGTGCTCCCCTACGTGCTCGACGAGTACGCGCTGCTGCCCTGCGGCGGCGCGCTGGGCCGCGGCTGCGGCCCGCTCGTCCTGACCAGGGACGAGGGCACCGGCAAGGGCGCCGACCTGAGCGGGCGCACGGTGGCGGTGCCGAGCGAGCGCTCGACGGCGTACCTGCTCTTCCGGCTGTGGGCGGCCGCCGAAGTGCCGGGCGGCGTCGGGGAGATCGTCGTCCTGCCGTTCCACGAGATCATGCCGGCGGTACGGGACGGCCGGGTGGACGCGGGGCTCGTGATCCACGAGGCGCGCTTCACCTACCAGGACTACGGGCTGCACAAACTCGCGGACATGGGCGAGCACTGGGAGCAGACCACCACGCTGCCCATCCCGCTCGGCGCGATCATCGCCAAGCGCTCCCTGGGCGAGGAGCGTCTGCGCGAACTGGCGGCCGCGGCCCGCACCTCCGTGCACATGGCCTGGGACGAGCCCGAGGCCTCACGCGGCTACGTCATGGAGCACGCGCAGGAGATGGACCCGAAGGTGGCGGACCAGCACATCGGGCTGTACGTGAACGAGTTCACCTCGGCGCTCGGCGAGGAGGGCTACGCGGCGGTCCGCGGGCTGCTCACCCGGGCCGCGGCCGAGGGACTGGTGCCACCCCTCGGTCCGCACGCGCTCGAGTCGTGAGCCCGCACCCGGGCGGGGGGGTCAGACGTCCAACTGGTCGGCGACGACGCGCAGGACGGACGCGATCTTGTGGCCGTGGGCCTTGTCCGGGTAACGGCCGCGCTGCAGCGAGCGGGCGACGTCCTCCAGCAGCGTGGTGAGGTCCTGGACGATGGGCAGCAGTTCGTCGGGCTTGCGCCGCTGCGCGGCCGCCACGGACGGCGCCGGCTCCAACAGGGTCACCGACAGCGCCTGGTCACCGCGCTGTCCGGCGACGACGCCGAACTCGACTCGTTGCCCCGGCTTCAGCGTGGCCACGCCGTCCGGCAGGACGGAGGAGTGCACGAAGACGTCGCCGCCGTCGTCGCGGGAGAGGAAGCCGAAGCCCTTCTCGCTGTTGAACCACTTGACCTTGCCGGTAGGCACGTCCGACCTCGTCCTCGCTGTAGACAGAAAAAAGCTCTTGGATAGCAAGACAGCGGGCCTCTTGGCAGACCCGCTGCCCATAAGGCTAATGGCCCAGGGGCGTGTGACAAGACTCCGTGGTCTTCCTGCCCCGGCCACCGTCCGGCCGGTGCGCTGCGACTTCCCCGGGCGATCTACCCTGGTCCGGTGACCACCGAAACCCGGAAACCCGGCGATCTCCTCGTGCGCGCCGGCGCCGCCGTCTTCGTCGTCGGCGCGCTCGGCACTCTGGCCACCGTGGCCCCGCTCTTCCTGGGATCCGACCCGCTGCCGACCGCCGCCTACCTGGTGTCGATGCTCATGGGCGTCGGCTTCGCGCTG
Organism: Streptomyces sp. PA03-5A; assembly: GCF_033792725.1. Classification (NCBI taxonomy): domain Bacteria; kingdom Bacillati; phylum Actinomycetota; class Actinomycetes; order Kitasatosporales; family Streptomycetaceae; genus Streptomyces; species Streptomyces sp. PA03-5A. The sequence continues at coordinate 81,740 of NZ_JARAVL010000040.1, forward strand.
GCCCTGGCCGGGCTGCTGCGCTCCGCGCGGGCGCAAAGCCGTCAGGCGACGGCGCCGGGGTCCGGGGCGTAGGAGGCGAACCAGGCGGGGAACTCCGTCAGGTCGGCCAGCACGACGTCCGCCCCCGCGGTGCGCAGTTCGTCCGCCGTGACCGGGCCCGTCGCCACCGCCACGGACAGCGCGCCGGCCGTGCGGGCCCCGACGACGTCCCCCACGTGGTCCCCGACGTAGACCGCCGCCCCGTACTCGGTCAGCGCCTCGGCCTTCGCCTCGGCCCACAGCCAGCCGCGCACCTCGTCGACCTCCAGGCCCAGGTGCGTGAGGTGCAGCTTGGCGTTCGGCTCGTGCTTCGCGGTGACCACGACGGCCCGCCCGCCCGCCGCGTGCACGGCGGCGACGGCCTCGCGCGCCCCGGGCATGGCCGGGGTCGGGGCGATGGCGAACTCGGGGTACAGCGCCCGGTAGCGGTCCGCGACCGCGGGGACGTCCTCCGCGGGGAACCAGTGCGCCAGCTCCCAGTCGAGCGGCGGCCCGAGGCGGGTGACGGCGAGCGCGGCGTCGACGAAGACACCGGTCTCCTCGGCGAGGCGCTCGTACGTGGCCTTGATGCCGGGCCGTGAGTCGATCAGGGTCATGTCGAGGTCGAACCCGACCGTTATCGGGGACGTCGGCTGGGAAGCGGGCATGGCAGCCACTCTAACGAGGCCGCCGGCCGGCCCTGCTCCCCCGCCAGAGCAGGAAGGCGGCGGAGGCGACGGCCGCGATCCGCACGACCGTGGGCAGCGCGTCGGCGATCGCGGAGTCCAGGCCGCCCTCGGGGATCGGCTCGCCCCACCGTCCGGCGAAGCGGCCCCAGATCCAGATCAGCGCGGCCGCGGCGGTCAGCCCCGGCAGGCCCAGCGCCGCGAACCGGGACGCGCGGCGGGACAGGCGGCGTGAGCCGTACGCCACGGCCCACCCGGCGAGGAGGGCGATCCAGGAGCCGAGGACGGCGCCGGTCAGCAGCAGGAGCGCGGCGACGGACTCCAGGAGACCGGCCCGCCACCGCCACGGCCCGCGGCGCGTGGCCGGCGCGGCGTCCGGCTCGGCCTCGGGCGCGGCCTCGGCCTTGGCGGCCGGGGCGGCCGGGGCGGCCTCCGGCTCTTCCTCCGGGGTCAGCGGGATGATCAGGCCACCGGTCATGCCGGGCAGCCCGGCGAGTTCGTCACCGGGCAGGAACGTCCGCGACGCGGACGGCGAAGGCGAAGGCGACTGGGTGCGCTGGTCGGGCAGCCGCCACCACTGCGGCTCCGCCGGTGCGGGCTCCGCCGGGGTGCGGGGGGCGGGCACCGCGGCGGCGGCCTCCCCCTCCACCACGGCGTCCGGGGCGCCCAGCCGGCCCAGGATCCGCCGCACCACGGCGGGGTTGTCGCTGCCGTGCCGCTCCCGGTCGATGTCCTTGCGCAGGCGTGCCACCAGGTCCCGCCGCCGGTCCGCCGGGAGGGCGGTCTGTGCCAGGTCCCCCACCTTGCTGAGGTAGTCCAGTACCAGCCGGTCGCTCTCCTCCGCACCCATGCCCCGACGCTACCGCCCCGGGCCGCGCCCGGGCATGGTTGCGGGTCGGCCGCTCGCCGGAGGCGAAGCGGGATGGCGCAACCCCACGACGGCGCCGCGCCTGTGCGGTACCGCGGGATGCTCCGGCGTCCGCACCCCGGTGGGTGGGGTGCGCCCACCCTCCCCCAGCCTTCGGCCGGGGGACCCCCGTGCCCGGGGACGACTGCCCACAACCCCACACACCCGCACCGGGCACGCTTGGGGAAAAGCGGGGGCGACGCCCACCATGGGTTGGGGACGGGCAGGGCTAATGTGGGGGAGATGAGCACTGACGGCCCCGCGGCGGCGCCGCGCACGCTCGCGGAGGATCTGCGCGCCCGCGGCGACGACGCGCTGTCCGCACTGCTCCGGGCGCGCCCGGACCTGCTGAACCCGGTCCCGAACGACCTCTCGCAGCTGGCGACCCGCGCCGGCACCCGCGCCTCCGTCGTCCGCGCCCTCGAACGCCTGGACCGGTTCACGCTGCAGACCGCCGAGGCCCTGGCCGTCGCGCCGGACGGCGCCGGGCACGACGCGCTCGCCGCGCTGATGGGCCCGGAGTCGGCGGAGGCGCTGCCCGGCGCGGTGGCGACGCTGCGGGCGCAGGCACTGCTGTGGGGCGGGGACGACCGGCTGCGCCTGGTGCGTACCGCGCGCGACATCCTGGCCCCGGCCGCGGGGACCCCGTCCCCGACCGGCCTCGGGCCGACCGTGGCCGAGGCGACCTCCGGCATGTCGCCGACGCGGTTGCAGCAGATCCTCACGGTGGCCAGGCTGCCGCCCACGCACGACCCGGTGAGCGCGGTCGGGTCGTTGACCTCGCTGTTCGCCAACCGGGCGCGGATGGCGGCACTGCTCGACGGCGCGCCCCCGGAGGCCGTGGCGGTGCTGCGCAGGCTGGCGTGGGGCCCGCCGTACGGGGAGGTGGCGGACGTGTCGGTGCCGCCGCCCCCGGTGGCCTGGCTGCTGGAGCGCGGGCTGCTGCTGCCGGCCGGGGCGCGCAACGTCGTGCTCCCCCGCGAGGTGGCCCTGCATCTGCGCGACGGCAGGGCGCACCGCGCCCCGGAGCCGGTCGCGCCGGCCGTGGAGCCGAAGCAGCACGATCCACAGGCTGTGGACAGGACCGCCGCGGGTCAGGCCTTCACAGCGGTCCGTACGGTCGAGGAGCTGCTGAAGCAGTGGGAGACCGGCGGTCCGCCGGTGCTGCGTGCGGGCGGGCTGAGCGTGCGGGACCTGAAGCGGGTGGCCACGGCACTGGACGTGCCGGATCCGCTGGCCGCGTTCTGGGTGGAGGTGGCGTACGCCGCGGGCCTGGTCGCCGCGGACGGGGAGCTGGACGAGGCGTACGCGCCGACCCCAGCGACCGACGGGTGGCTGGCGCTGCCCGCCGAGGACCGCTGGGCGGCCCTGGTCACGGCGTGGCTGGCCGCCACCCGCGTACCGGGTGTCGTCGGCACGCGGGACGTGAAGGGCCGCGCGCTGGCGGCGCTCGGCCCCGACCTGGACCGTTCGCTCGCCCCGGAGGTGCGCCGCCGGACGCTGGAGCTGCTGGCCGCGCTCCCCGAGGGCGCCTCGGCGGACCAGGACGCGCTGCTGGCCCGGCTGCGCTGGGAGCGACCGCTGCGGGGCGGCGCCTCGATGGACCCGCTCCGCGCCGACCTGGTGCGCTGGACGGTGACGGAGGCGGAGATGCTGGGGGTCACCGGCCGTGGCGCGCTGGCGGCGCACGGCCGCGCGCTGCTGCGGCGTTCCGGGGACGCGGCGGCCGTGCTGCTCGGGCCGCTGCTGCCGGAACCGCTGGACCACGTGCTGCTCCAGGCCGATCTGACGGCGGTCGCACCGGGCCCTCTGCAGCCGCACCTCGCCGAGACCCTGCACGTCCTGGCGGACGTGGAGTCCAAGGGCGGCGCGACCGTCTTCCGCTTCACCCAGGAGTCGGTGCGCCGGGCGCTGGACGCCGGCCGCACCGCCGCCGACCTGCACGCCTTCCTCTCCGCGCACTCGCGCACGCCCGTGCCGCAGCCGCTGAGCTACCTCGTGGACGACGTCGCCCGCCGGCACGGACGCTTGCGCGTGGGCGCGGCTTCGGCGTACGTGCGCTGCGACGACGACGCGCTGCTCAGCGAGCTGCTGGCCGACCGCCGGGCGGCCGGCCTCGGGCTGCGCCGCCTCGCGCCGACGGTGCTGGCGGCGCAGAGCGATCCGGCGACGCTGCTGGAGCGGCTGCGCGCGCTGGGCCACGCGCCGGCGGCCGAGTCCGCCGAGGGCGATGTGCTGATCACCCGCGCGGACGCCCGGCGCACCCCGCCGCGCAGCGCGCCGGTACCCGTGGTGGACGGGCCGCCGACCCCGGACGGGACACTCCTCGGGGCGGCCGTCAAGGCGATCCGGGCCGGTGACCGGGCCTCGACCGCGGTCCGCAGGGAGCCCGCGGAGCGCCCCGGCGGCCACGGCGACGGCCGGTTGCCGCGCACGGCGGCGGCCGAGACGCTGGCGACAATGCAGGCGGCGGTGCTGACCGGCGAGTCGGTGTGGATCGGCTACGTCAACGCGGAGGGCGCGGCGAGCCAGCGCGTGATCGGCCCGATCCGGGTGGAGGGCGGGTTCGTCACCGCGTACGACCACACCGCCGACGAGGTCCGCACCTTCGCGCTGCACCGGATAACGGGTGTCGCCGAGCTCGCCGACGACCTGGCGTGACCCTGCCGCGGGGCGGGGACGGGACGCCGCCCGGGGCGGGGCGCGGTATCGATCCGGTGGACGGGGACGTTTCCCCCCGGGGATGGGGGACCATGGATAGTTCAGCCCGGCCCCCTTCCCGGTCCCGGCCCGCCCATTCGCGGAGGTTTGCGTGTCCTGCCTGATCGTCCAGAGCGACAAGACCCTGCTGCTGGAGGTCGACCACGAGCTCGCCGACGAGTGCCGGCGTGCCATCGCCCCCTTCGCCGAACTGGAACGGGCGCCCGAGCACATCCACACCTACCGGATCACCCCGCTGGGGCTGTGGAACGCCCGCGCCGCCGGGCACGACGCCGAGCAGGTCGTGGACGCGCTCGTGCAGTACTCCCGCTACCCGGTGCCGCACGCGCTGCTGGTGGACGTCGCCGAGACGATGGCCCGCTACGGCCGGCTGACGCTGAGCAAGCACCCGGCGCACGGCCTGGTGCTGACCTCCACGGACCGTCCGGTGCTGGAGGAGATCCTCCGCTCGAAGAAGATCACGCCGCTGGTGGGCGCCCGGCTCGACCCCGACACGGTGGTCGTCCACCCCTCCGAGCGCGGCCAGATCAAGCAGGTGCTGCTCAAGCTGGGCTGGCCGGCGGAGGACCTGGCCGGTTACGTGGACGGCGAGGCGCACCCGATCGAGCTGGACCAGGACGGCTGGAAGCTCCGCCCCTACCAGGAGCAGGCGGTGGAGGGCTTCTGGCACGGCGGCTCGGGCGTAGTCGTGCTGCCCTGCGGCGCCGGCAAGACGCTGGTGGGCGCGGGCGCGATGGCGCAGGCGAAGGCGACGACGCTGATCCTGGTGACGAACACGGTCTCGGCCCGGCAGTGGAAGCACGAGCTGGTGAAGCGGACCTCGCTGACCGAGGACGAGATCGGCGAGTACAGCGGCACCCGCAAGGAGATCCGTCCGGTCACCATCGCCACGTACCAGGTGCTGACGACCAAGCGGAAGGGCGTCTACGCGCACCTGGAGCTCTTCGACTCCCGTGACTGGGGCCTGATCGTCTACGACGAGGTGCACCTGCTCCCGGCGCCGGTCTTCAAGTTCACCGCGGACCTCCAGGCCCGCCGCCGGCTCGGCCTGACGGCGACGCTGGTGCGCGAGGACGGCCGTGAGTCGGACGTCTTCTCGCTGATCGGTCCCAAGCGCTTCGACGCGCCGTGGAAGGAGATCGAGGCGCAGGGCTACATCGCGCCCGCCGACTGCGTGGAGGTGCGGGTCAACCTGACCGACTCCGAGCGGCTGGCGTACGCGACCGCCGAGCCGGAGGAGAAGTACCGCTACTGCGCGACGACCGCGACCAAGCGCAAGGTCGCCGAGGCGCTGGTCGCCAAGCACCGCGGGCAGCAGACGCTGGTGATCGGCCAGTACATCGACCAGCTCGACGAGCTGGGCGAGCACCTCGGGGCGCCGGTGATCAAGGGCGAGACGACCAACGCGCAGCGCGAGAAGCTCTTCGACGCCTTCCGGCAAGGCGAGATCTCGGTGCTCGTGGTCTCCAAGGTGGCGAACTTCTCGATCGACCTGCCGGAGGCGACGGTCGCCATCCAGGTCTCGGGCACCTTCGGTTCCCGTCAGGAGGAGGCGCAGCGCCTCGGCCGGGTGCTGCGGCCGAAGGCGGACGGTCACGAGGCCCGCTTCTACTCCGTGGTCGCCCGCGACACCATCGACCAGGACTTCGCCGCGCACCGCCAGCGGTTCCTGGCCGAGCAGGGGTACGCGTACCGCATCGTCGACGCGGACGAGCTGCTCTGACCCGTCCGCGGGGGCGCGCCGGGAGGCCCGCCGCGTCAGTCGTGCGCGGCGGAGCCGTCCTGGCCCAGCACCACGACGCGGACGGCCGTGGCGACGTAGACCCGGACCGCGCGCAGGGCGTCCCCGACGGGGTGGACCGGATGCCGGTGCCCGGGGTCCTCGGCGATGGCGGTGCTGCCGTGGACGCGGGAGACCACTGGTCGTGCCATGCCCCCAATGTACGCATACGTGACCCTTTGGGCAGAGGTTCCGGCTACGGGCGGGGGAAAACCGGTTAGCACCTGCCGTCGCCGAGGCGTAAGATCCTGCGTCTTGCCGCCCGCCCCCTTGAGGGACGGCGCCACCGGCCGGACGGAAACCGGTCGGCCCGAGTCGTGATCCGTATCAGGACAGCGCCCCGCCCCGCGCCCCCGTGCGCGCAGGTCAGGGGCCGGCTGAGCCATGCCCTACGTGCCGCCGGAGGCAACTCGTGCCAGGGGAACAGTCCCTCACCACCGACAATCCGCTCGACCGCGAACGCTCCCACCTCGCCTCGTCCCGTTCCGCCCTGCGCGCGATGCGCGCCGACGTCGAGGCCCTCGACATCCGGGACGTCACCGCCAACTGGGTGAACGCGGAAGTGCTGCAGTCGGAGATCACCGCCCGCATCAAGGCGCTCGCGGACCTCGCCCACACCCCGCTGTTCTTCGGCCGTCTCGACTACGCGGACGGCGCCGAAGCCGGTCACCGCTTCTACATCGGCCGGCGCCACGTGCACGACGCGGACGGCGACCCCATGGTCGTCGACTGGCGCGCGCCGGTCTCCCAGCCCTTCTACCGGGCCTCCCGCACCGACCCGCAGGACGTCGCGCTGCGTCGCCGCTTCGGCTACACCGGCGGGGAGCTGACCGCGTACGAGGACGAGCACCTCACCGACCCGGACGAGGCGCAGACCTCCAGCAAGCTGCTCCAGCAGGAGATCGAGCGGCCGCGCGTCGGCCCGATGCGCGACATCGTCGCCACCATCCAGCCCGAGCAGGACGAGATCGTCCGCGCCGGGGTCGGCGGCACGGTCTGCGTGCAGGGGGCGCCCGGCACCGGGAAGACCGCCGTCGGCCTGCACCGGGTGGCCTACCTGCTCTACGCGCACCGCGAACGGCTGGCCCGCACCGGCACCCTCGTCATCGGCCCCAACGCGTCCTTCCTGCACTACATCGAGCAGGTGCTGCCCGCCCTGGGCGAGCTGAGCGTCAAGCAGGCCACCGTCGACGACCTGGTCGCCCACGTCCCGGTCAAGGGCACCGACTCGGCGGCCGCCGCCGGCGTCAAGGGCGACGCGCGCATGGCCGAGGTGCTGCGGCGCGCGGTCCGCTCCGGCATCCGGATGCCCACCGAGCCGGTGGTCGTGGTGCGCGGCTCGCGCCGCTGGCGCGTCCCGGCGTACGAACTGGAGGAGCTGGTCCGCGAGCTGATGGAGCGTGACATCCGCTACGGCGCCGCCCGCGAGGCGCTGCCGCAGCGGATCGCGCACGCCGTGCTGGTCCGGATGGAGGCGGCCGGGGAGGCCCCCGACGACCGGGTGCAGGACGCGGTCGCGCGCAACGCGGCGGTCAAGGCGGCCGTGAAGGAGGCGTGGCCGCCGGTGGACCCGGCGAAGACGGTGCTGCGGCTGCTGTCCGATCCGCAGTTCCTGGCCGTGTGCGCGGAAGGCGTGCTGACCGAGGAGGAGCAGAAGGAGATCCTCTGGGAGAAGCCCGCCCGCTCGGCCGCCTCCGCCAAGTGGTCGGCCGCCGACGCCGTGCTGGTCGACGAGGCCCACGACCTGGTGCACCGCACGGCCTCGCTCGGCCACGTCGTGCTGGACGAGGCCCAGGACCTCTCCCCCATGCAGTACCGGGCGGTGGGCCGCCGCTGCTCCACCGGCTCCGCGACCGTGCTGGGCGACCTCGCCCAGGGCACCACCCCGTGGGCGACGGGGACCTGGGAGGAGGCGCTGGAGCACCTCGGCAAGCCGGGTTCGCGGGTCGAGGAGCTGACCCAGGGCTTCCGCGTCCCGCTGGAGGTCATCGCCTACGCTTCCCGGCTGCTGCCCGAGATCGCACCCGGCCTGAAGGAGGCGACCTCCGTCCGGGAGAACCCGGGCGCCTTCTCGGTGACCGAGGTCCCGGCGGGCGGGCTGACCCCGGCCGTGCTCGACGCCTGCCGGCGGGCCCTGGACCGCGAGGGGTCCATCGGCCTGATCGCCGCCGACGCGCGCGTGCCCGCACTGGCCGAGGCCTTGGCGGCGACTGGCCTGCCGTACCTGTCACCCGGTGAGGAGACCACGCCCGAGGTCCGCCTCACGCTCGTCCCCGCCTCCCTGGCCAAGGGCCTGGAGTACGACTACGTCGTGCTGGACGAGCCCGCCGCGGTCGTCGACGGCGAGCCCGACGAGCGCACCGGCCTGCGCCGCCTGTACGTCTCGCTGACCCGCGCCGTCTCGGGCCTGGCGGTCCTCCACGCGGCGCCCCTCCCGCAGGCGCTCCGCGCGGCGTGACTCCACGCCCGCGCGCGCATGCTCACCCGCGGTCGTCGGCGACGGCCGCGAGCAGTGCCGCGCGCAGATGGCCGTCCGCCTCCGCCAGGAGCCGGGCGGCCGTCGGGGCGTCCACGCCGCCGAGGACGACGAGGACGGCGTTCTTGACCTCGCCGCCGGCGGCGGTGAGGGCGGCCTCGATCTCGTCGTCGGGCGCGCCGGTGGCCAGGGCCACGATCCGCCGGGACCGGGCGCGCAGCTTGTCGTTGGAGGCGCGCACGTCGACCATCAGGTTCCCGTAGGTCTTGCCCAGCCTGATCATCGTGATCGTCGACAGCATGTTGAGGACGAGTTTCTGCGCGGTGCCCGCCTTCAGCCGGGTGGAGCCGGTGAGGAACTCCGGGCCGGTGAGGACCTCGATGCCGTGGTCGGCCGCGGCGGCCAGCGTGGAGCCCGGGTTGCAGGACAGTCCGACGGTCAGCGCGCCCAGCGCGCGGGCGTGCTCCACGGCGCCGACGGCGTACGGGGTGCGGCCGGAGGCGGAGACCCCGACCACGGTGTCGTCCGGGCCGATCCCGAGGGCGTCCAGGTCGGCGGCGGCCAGTTCCCCGCTGTCCTCGGCGCCCTCGACCGCGTCCACGATCGCCGTGGGCCCGCCCGCGATGAGCCCGCTGACCTGGCCCGGCGCGGTGTTGAAGGTCGGCGGGCACTCGCTGGCGTCGAGCACGCCGAGCCGTCCCGCGGTGCCCGCGCCCGCGTAGACCAGGCGGCCGCCGCGGGCCATGCGCGCGGCGATGCCGTCGACGGCGGCGGCGATGACGGGCAGTTGCTCGGCGACGGCGGCCGCCACGGTGCCGTCCTCGGCGTTCATCAGCCGGGCGATGTCGAGCGTCGGGAGCCGGTCGACCTCGGCGAGCTCGGCACGGAAGGCCTCGGTTCCGAGGTGGTCCAGCTCGCGACGGAGCTCGGCGTGCGTCATTGCGGGTGGTTCCTTCGCGGGCTGTGGCGGTGGGCGAGGGCTTCGTACGAGGCGGACAGGGCCGGGGCCGCGGTGTCGTACGTGCGCTGGGCGACCCCGACGAACAGGCAGTCCACCACCAGCAGCTGGCTGGTGCGGCTGGCCATGGCGGCCGGGCGCAGTTCGCTCTCCCGGCCGCTGGAGGTGAGCAGCACGTGGTCGGCGTACTGGGTGACGGTGCCGTCCGCCCGGCCGGTCACGGCGATGGTGGTGGCGCCCCGGTCGAAGGCGGCGCGCAGCGGCTCGACCACGTCGTGGGTGTGGCCGGAGTGCGTGATGGCCACGGCGACGTCGCCCTGGCGCAGCTGGACCGCGTTGGTGAGGGTGAGGTGCGGGTCCCCCAGGGCGTGCGCCACCAGGCCTATCCGCAGCAGCTTCTGCACCAGGTCCTGGGCGACCAGGCTGGACGCCCCGATCCCGTAGACGTCGATGCGGCGGGCGGCGGCCAGCGCGGCCACGGCCGCCTCCAGCTGGGCCACGTCCAGCTGGGCGGCGGTGTCGGCCAGGCACCGCTGCTCGTCCAGCGCGAGTTTGGCGACCACGTCGGCCAGCGGGTCGTCCACCGCGATGTCCGGGGTGACGGCGGGCGGTGCCCCAGCCTCCACGCGGGCGGCCAGCGCGGCCAGCGCGAGCCGCAGGTCCCGGTACCCGGGGTAGCCCAGCACGCGCGCGGTGCGCACCACGGTGGCCTCGCTCGTCCCCGTACGGGCCGCAAGCGCCGTCACGGTCAGCCGGGAGCAGCCCGCCGGGTCCGCGGCCACGGCCTCCGCGACCCGCTGCATCGACCGGGTCATGGACGGGGCCATGGTCCTGACCTTGGCGGCCAGCCCGCCGGTGTTGAAGGTTTCCTTCATCTTCTCGGCCACGGACGAAAGCTATTTTCACCTCCTGACGGCGTCAAGGACGCCTGCGCGGCGGTTGGTCCACAATGGGGGCCATGGATCCTGACGCACCCGGTTCCTCCGCCGGCCTGGAGGCGGCCCTGCACAGCGCCCGCGCGCTCGTCCTCGCCGACCTGACCGCGACCGGCGTCGCCGACGCACACATCGTCTCGCTCGTCGAGGACGCCGTCTCCCAGCGCCGCTGGTGGGTGGAGCAGTGGCCCGACGGCGCCGCGTTCGTCGCGGGGCTGGTCGCCCAGGACGTCAAGGACGCCCTGCTCGAACGCATGGGCCGCTGGCCGCTCTGCCCTCGCTGCGCCGACCCGCACGCCCTCGACGTGGAGCCCGAACTCGGCCCCGACCCGCACTGGGTGTGCGAATCGCTCGGCGAGGCCGTCGCCCCCGTGGGCGGCCTGTCCGCGACCCTCGGCGGGCCCCGCTGACGTGACCGTCTACATCGACCCGCCGACCTGGCCGGGCCACGGCCGCATGTGGTCCCACATGGTGAGCGACACCTCGTACGAGGAGCTCCACGCCTTCGCCGCCGCCATCGGCGCCCCCCGCCGCGCCTTCGACGCCGACCACTACGACGTCCCCAGCGAGCGCTACGCCTCGGCCGTCGCCGCGGGCGCCGTCGAGGTCGGCAGCAAGGAACTGCTGCGCCACCTCACCGAGGCCGGCCTGCGCCGCCCCAAGCGCAGGTCCCCCCAGGGTGAGGCCGGCAGGACCTAGTGTCCTGAGTCGTTGATTCGGTTCAGATATCCGGCGAGGCGTTCGAAGATTTCGTCTGCGGTTTTCGTCCAGACGAAGGGCTTGGGGTCGTCGTT
>NZ_JARAVL010000041.1:0-89768 GCF_033792725.1 Streptomyces sp. PA03-5A
CGCCAGGGTCGTAGCCCCGCGCGACGGCCTCGGAGGAGCCGGACGCCTCCGGTCGCGGGCGGTCCGCTGCGGCCGGGCGGGCGCCCTCGGACGCGGGTTCCGCGCCGACGGTCTTCCCCCCACGTGCGGGCTTCGCACCGGCGGCCTTCTGCGGCCCGGCGGCCGAGGCCGGCGGGGTCTGCGGGGCGGCGGGGGGCGGCGGGGGAGCCGAGCCCTCGGACCCGGTGCCGCGTGCGGGACGTGCGGCGCGGGCCCTCCCGTTCCCGCCCGGGCCGGGGGTGCCGGGGGTGGAGTCGGGGAACGGCTGGCGATGGGTCACGGTCAGGTCCTCCTCGGATGGGCGTGGGGGCGCCCGGTCAGGGGGTGCGGCCGTGCGGCGGCTGCGCGAGGCGGCGCACCGCGGCCATGGGGATGGGGAGCCAGGCCGGCCGGTGCCTGGCCTCGTAGAGCACTTCGTAGACGGCCTTGTCGGTCTCGTAGGCGCGTATGACGACGGGCTCGTCCCTCGGATCGGTCCCGGTGGCCTCCGCGTAGCCCGCGCAGAAGGCGGCGCGCTGCGTCTTGGCCCATTCGGGCGCCCCGGAGGCGGACGGGTCGTGGTGCCGGGCGGCGTAGTCGAAGGAGCGCAGCATCCCGGCGACGTCCTGCACCGGGGACGCGGGACGGCGGCGTTCGGGCAGCGGCCGCGCCGGCTCGCCCTCGAAGTCGATCAGCACCCACCCTCCGGGCCCGGTCCGCAGGGCCTGGCCGAGGTGGAGGTCGCCGTGGATGCGCTGGGCGGCCAGCGTCGTGCCGAGCGCCCCGAGTGCGGCGAGGTCGTCGAAGGCGGCCCGCAGCGCCGCGCGGTACGGCCGCAGGGCGGGCACCGCCGCGGCGGCGGCGTCCAGCCGTCCGGCCATCGCGGCGGCGAGCAGTTCGATCTGCGGACGGCGCAGGGTGCTCGTCGGCAGGGCACGCGCCAGCGCCAGGTGGACCTCCGCGGTCGCGCGCCCCAGCGCGTGCGCCTCGCCGGAGAAGTCCGTGCCGTCCTCCACCGCCTGCAGGGCGAGTTCCCAGGCCCCGGCGGAACCGGGCAGGAAACGCTGCAGCACGCCGAGCGTGGCGGGCTCGTCGTACAGGCCCAGCGCCTCGAACCAGGCGGCGGGCGCCGCGACGCGCCGCGAACCGGCCCGCGCGAGGGCGAGCGACAGCTCCAGGTCGGGGTTGGGGCCCGGGGCGACCCGCCGGAACAGCTTGAGGATGAACGTGTCGCCGTAGATGACCGAGCTGTTGGACTGCTCCGCGGTGGACAGCCGCGGCGCCAGCCCCGCCGGGATCGCCGCAGCGGGCTCGGAGCCGAAGCGCAGGTGCCCGGTGCGGCCGGGCGCCCGCAACCGCTCCAACAGCAGGGACGTCAGACGCGGGTCGTGCAGCGCCTCGTAGATGGTGAGGCCGTCCAGGGGTCCGCCGACGGCGTGCCCGACGAGCGCCGGGGCCAGCGCGGGCGGCAGCAGCGCCCGGGTGCCGAGCAGCAACTGGTAGGTGTCGGCCGGCTTCCCGTGCCCGGTGCCCGGCATCCGCTCCTGCACGTCCTGGTGGACGTTGAGCAGAAGATGGAGCAGTCCTGGGGTGCCGAGCCGCCCGTCGGCGGGCAGCAGCTCGGTGGCCGAGACCAGCCCGAAGCCGCTGATCGGCCGCCCCTTCCCGGCGAACCACCGCTGCCGGGGCAGCCATTCCCGCAGCAGCGGGCCGAGCGCGGAGAGCAGTCCCGGTGCCGGGGGCACGGTGGTCCCCGGCCGGACTGCTGAGGTGCGAAGCCACGAGGTGTCCGACATGACGTCCTTTCCTCGGGTGCCGGGCCTGCTGGTTCCCTAAGTGAAGGGGCGCGCTGCGGCGATGGTCCGACGAGTGGGACGTGTCGGACGAATATCATCCGAGCCGGTGGAGCAATTGGCGTACTTGGCGTACGAGGGACAAGGGCCCGTACAGCATCCGATTTGACGCTGGATCCGGCAGGGGGAGCCTGCCCCGGCGGCCCGGCACGAAACCGTGCCGGGCCGCCGGGTCGCCGTCACCCGGCAGGTCCGCCTACGCCACGTCGCGGCGGAGCCGGAACCAGTAGAAACCGTGACCGGCGAGGGTGAGCAGGTAGGGCCACTCGCCGATGGCCGGGAAGCGCACCCCGCCGATCAGCTCGACGGGATGCCGGCCGGTGAAGGCCCGCAGGTCGAGTTCGGTGGGCTGGGCGAAGCGCGAGAAGTTGTTCACGCACAGGACGAGGTCGTCCTTGTACTCGCGCAGGAAGGCCAGGACGGCCGGGTTGGTGGAGGGCAGCTCGGTGTACGAACCGAGTCCGAAGGCCGGGTTCTGCTTGCGGATCTCCACCATCCGGCGGGTCCAGTGCAGCAGCGAACTCGGCGAGCTCATCTGCGCCTCGACGTTGGTGACTTGGTAGCCGTAGACCGGGTCCATGATGGTCGGCAGGTAGAGCCGGCCCGGGTCGCAGGAGGAGAAGCCCGCGTTGCGGTCCGGGGTCCACTGCATCGGCGTGCGCACCGCGTCGCGGTCACCGAGCCAGATGTTGTCGCCCATGCCGATCTCGTCGCCGTAGTAGAGGATCGGCGAGCCCGGCAGGGAGAGCAGCAGGGCGGTGAAGAGCTCGATCTGGTTGCGGTCGTTGTCCAGCAGCGGGGAGAGCCGGCGCCGGATGCCGATGTTGGCCCGCATGCGCGGGTCCTTGGCGTACTCCGCGTACATGTAGTCGCGCTCTTCGTCCGTCACCATCTCGAGCGTCAGCTCGTCGTGGTTGCGCAGGAAGATGCCCCACTGGCAGTTGTGCGGGATGGCCGGGGTCTTGGCCAGGATCTCCGAGACCGGGTAGCGGGACTCCCGGCGCACCGCCATGAAGATGCGCGGCATGACCGGGAAGTGGAAGGCCATGTGGCACTCGTCGCCGCCCTTGGCGTAGTCGCCGAAGTAGTCGACCACGTCCTCGGGCCACTGGTTGGCCTCGGCGAGCAGGACGGTGTCGGGGTAGTGGGCGTCGATCTCCTCGCGCACCATCTTCAGGAAGCCGTGGGTGCGCGGCAGGTTCTCGCAGTTGGTGCCCTCCTCCTGGTACAGGTACGGCACCGCGTCCAGCCGGAAGCCGTCGATGCCGAGGTCCAGCCAGAAGCGCAGGGCGGCCAGGATCTCCTCCTGGACCTTGGGGTTCTCGTAGTTGAGGTCCGGTTGGTGCGAGAAGAAGCGGTGCCAGTAGTACTGCTTGCGTACCGGGTCGAAGGTCCAGTTGGAGCTCTCGGTGTCGACGAAGATGATGCGGGCGTCCTGGTACTGCTTGTCGTCGTCCGCCCAGACGTAGTAGTCGCCGTAGGGGCCGTCGGGGTCCGTGCGGGACTGCTGGAACCAGTCGTGCTGGTCGCTGGTGTGGTTGACGACGAAGTCGATGATCACGCGCATACCGCGTTGGTGGGCGGCGTCCACGAACTCCACGAAGTCGGCCAGGTCCCCGAACTCCGGCAGCACGGCCGTGTAGTCCGAGACGTCGTAGCCGCCGTCGCGCAGCGGCGAGGCGAAGAACGGCGGCAGCCACAGGCAGTCGACCCCGAGCCACTGCAGGTAGTCCAGTTTGGCGGTGAGCCCTTTGAGGTCGCCGATGCCGTCGCCGTTGCTGTCCTGGAAGGACCGTACGAGCACTTCGTAGAAGACGGCCCGCTTGAACCAGTCGGGGTCCCGGTCCTTGGCCGGGGTGTCTTCGAACGTGTCAGGTACGGGTTCGTTGACGATCAAGTGGGTGACCCTCCTGTCGATGGAGTAGGTCGCAGGGTGAGGATGTGCGCGGGCGCGCGGCCCGGCTCGAGGCGCACATAGTTGTCCCTGCCCCAGTGGTAGGTCTCGCCGGTGAGCTCGTCGCGCACCGGGGTGGACTCGTGCCACGCGAGGCCGAGTTCCGGCATGTTCAACGACACGGTCGCCTCCTGGGTGTGGTGCGGGTCCAGGTTGACGACCACCAGTACGACGTCGCTGCCGTCGCCCGAGCGCTTGGAGTACGCCAGCACCGCGTCGTTGTTCACGGGGTGGAAGCGCAGGTCGCGCAGCTGCTGGAGCGCGGGGTGGCGGCGTCGCAGCCGGTTCAGCGTGGTGAGCAGCGGAGCCAGCGAACGGCCTTCGGCCTCGGCTGCCGCCCAGTCACGGGGCTTGAGCTCGTACTTCTCCGAGTGTAGGTACTCTTCGCTTCCCTCGCGCACCGGCGCGTTCTCGCAGAGCTCATATCCGGCGTACACCCCCCATGTGGGGGAAAGGGTCGCGGCGAGTACCGCGCGCGCCTCGAACGCCGGGCGGCCGCCGCGCTGCAGGTAGGCGTGGAGGATGTCCGGGGTGTTGACGAAGAAGTTGGGCCGCATGTAGGCCGCGGCCTCACCGGACAGTTCCGTCAGGTACTCCGTCAGTTCCTGCTTGCCGTTGCGCCAGGTGAAGTAGGTGTACGACTGCTGGAAGCCGATCTGGGCCAGTGTGTGCATCATGGCCGGACGGGTGAACGCCTCCGCCAGGAAGATGACGTCGGGGTCGGTGCGGTTGATGTCGGCGATGACCTTCTCCCAGAAGACCACCGGTTTGGTGTGCGGGTTGTCGACCCGGAAGATCCGCACCCCGTGGTCCATCCAGTGCCGCAGCACCCGCTCGGTCTCCTGCACGATGCCGCTGAAGTCGGCGTCGAAGGCGATCGGGTAGATGTCCTGGTACTTCTTCGGCGGGTTCTCGGCGTACGCGATCGAGCCGTCCGCCCGGGTGGTGAACCACTCGGGGTGCTTGCCGACCCACGGGTGGTCCGGCGAGCACTGCAGCGCGAAGTCCAGCGCGATCTCCAGGCGCAGCTCACGGGCCCGCTCCACGAAGAAGTCGAAGTCCTCGATCGTCCCGAGGTCCGGGTGCACGGCGTCGTGGCCGCCCTCCGCGGAGCCGATCGCCCAGGGCGAGCCCACGTCGTGCGGGCCGGGGTCGAGCGTGTTGTCGGGCCCTTTGCGGAACGCTGCGCCGATCGGGTGGACGGGCGGCAGGTAGACCACGTCGAAGCCCATCGCGGCGATCGCCGGCAGTCGCTGGGCCGCCGTGCGGAAGGTCCCGGACCTCGGTGGCCGGCGGCCCGTGGGGTCCACCACGGCGCCTTCGGACCGGGGGAACATCTCGTACCAGGACCCGAACAGCGCCCGCTGCCGCTCCACCTGGAGGGCCGCCGGCCGCGAGGCGCTCACCAGGTCGCGCAGCGGGTGCCGGTCGAGCACCGCCACCACGTCCGGTGCGAGGGCGGCGGTGTGCCGCTCGGCGGCCGTACGGGAGGTGTCGCGCAGGGCGTCGACCGCGGCCAGCACCACGGCCCGGCCGTCCTTCTTCGGTACCCCGGCCGCCGCGCGCTCGTGCAGCTCGGCCCCCTCGGCGAGGACCAGTTCGGTGTCGATGCCGGCGGGGACCTTGATGCCCGCGTGGTGCCGCCAGGTGGCCACCGGATCGCTCCAGGCCTCCACCGTGTACGTCCAGCGGCCCTCCGCGGTGGGCGTCACCTCGGCGCCCCACCGGTCGGTGCCGGGGGCGAGTTCGCGCATGGGGATCCGTGGCCCGGAGCGTCCCGCGGGGCTGCGCAGGACCACGTTCGCCGCCACCGCGTCATGTCCCTCCCGGAACACCGTGGCGGTGACCTGGAAGGTTTCGCCGACCACGGCCTTGGCGGGGCGGCGGCCGCAGTCGACCAGCGGGCGGACGTCCAGGACGGGGATGCGACCGATCATTGCGCCTCACCAGTTTGTGCGGGTGGCCGGACGGGTACCTTCCGCTCTTTTTATCTGCTCCTTGGGATGCCTGCCTGTGGGCATGACCGCTCCTGTCCGCGTTCACTCGGGTGGGCGGATACGAGTTGTGGTGTGGGAGGGTTCGGCGCCGCGTCGCGCAAGGGTGAGCCTGCCCATTGGATGACGGTCGAATACTCCCCGGGAAGGGGTACTGGCGCGTAAGTTGCGCGCCGGGCGGCCCCGGAGGCGCCCGGACGCAGACAACCGGCCACCGTCCGGCGCCCCGGCGCGCGCGGCCGCCGGGGCGCCGGGTCCCGCCCGTGCCCCGGTCCTGGCCGCCGGTCGTAGCTCCCGCGGTGCGCCCCGGCCCGGGGGTCGTGCTGCGGCTGTCGTAGGCGCCGCCCGACACGCTGACGAGGCGTCCGCCGGGCCGCGCGCGGGTGCGTCGGGACGCCCGGCGCGTCCTGGTGCGCCAGGCGACGGGTGCCGCGCGGCGGCGCCGGGCCGAGGGGTGTTGGGGCCCCGGTTGTCACCACCGCACCGAAAGATGCCGCTACCGTCGGAGATGTGAAGGCTATTCGTCGATTCACCGTGCGAACCGTCCTGCCCGAACCACTACGTCCCCTGGGGGAGCTCGCGCAGAATCTGCGCTGGTCCTGGCACAACGAGACCCGTGAGCTGTTCCAGTCCGTCGACCCCGAGGGCTGGAGAGCGGCGGCCGGCGACCCGGTGCGGCTGCTCGGCGCGGTCTCGAAGGACCGGCTGAACGCCCTCGCCAAGGACCGCAGGTTCCTCCGCCGGCTCGGCACCGCCGTCGAGGACCTCCACGACTACCTCGGCAACCCGCGCTGGTACCAGGGCGCCGCCGAGGCCGGGGAACTCCCCGCCGCCATCGCCTACTTCTCGCCCGAGTTCGGCATCACCGCGGCGCTGCCGCAGTACTCCGGCGGCCTCGGCATCCTGGCCGGCGACCACCTCAAGGCCGCCAGCGACCTGGGCGTGCCGTTGATCGGCGTCGGTCTGCTCTACCGGCACGGCTACTTCCGCCAGTCCCTGTCCCGGGACGGCTGGCAGCAGGAGCACTACCCCGTGCTCGACCCCAACGAGCTGCCGCTGTCGCTGCTGCGGGACGAGGACGGCGGCCCCGTCCTGATCGCCCTGGACCTCCCCGGCGGGCGCAGCCTGCGCGCCCACGTGTGGCTGGCCCGGGTCGGCCGGGTCCCGCTGCTGCTGCTCGACTCCGACGTCGAGGAGAACCACCTCAACGAACGGGACGTCACCGACCGCCTCTACGGCGGCGGCAGCGAGCACCGGCTGCTCCAGGAGATGCTGCTCGGCATCGGCGGCGTCCGTGCCGTGCGCACCTACTGCGCGCTGACCGGGCACCCGGCGCCCGAGGTCTTCCACACCAACGAGGGGCACGCGGGCTTCCTCGGCCTGGAACGCATCCGCGAGCTCGCGGCCGACGGAGAAGGGCTGGATTTCGACTCCGCCCTGGAGGCCGTGCGGGCCGGCACGGTCTTCACCACCCACACCCCCGTACCGGCCGGCATCGACCGCTTCGACCGCGAGCTGCTCGCCCGGCACCTGGGCGACGACGGCGAGCTGCGCGGCGTCGACGTCCAGCGGGTGCTGGAGCTGGGGATGGAGACCTACCCCGGCGGCGACCCCAACGTCTTCAACATGGCCGTGATGGGGCTGCGGCTGGCGCAGCGCGCCAACGGCGTGTCCACCCTGCACGGCGGTGTCAGCCGCGAGATGTTCGCCGGGCTGTGGCCGGGCTTCGACCCGGAGGAGGCGCCGATCACCTCCATCACCAACGGCGTGCACGCCCCCACCTGGGTCGCGCCCGAGGTGTTCCGGCTCGGCGCCCGGCAGGCCGGCGTCCAGAACGCCGAGGACGCGATGACCACCGGGCTCGCCGACACCTGGGAGAGCGTCTTCCGCATCCCCGACGCCGCGATCTGGGAGCTCCGCCGGGAGCTGCGCGAACAACTGGTGCGGGAGGTGCGCCGCAGGGTGCGCGCCTCCTGGCGGCAGCGCGGCGCCGGCTCGGCCGAGCTGGGCTGGGTCGACGACGTCCTCGACCCGGACGTGCTGACCATCGGCTTCGCGCGCCGGGTCCCGTCGTACAAGCGGCTCACCTTGATGCTGCGCGACCAGGACCGGCTGATGGAGCTGCTGCTGCACCCGACCCGGCCGATCCAGATCGTCGTCGCGGGCAAGGCGCACCCGGCCGACGACAGCGGCAAGCGGCTGGTGCAGGAGCTGGTGCGCTTCGCCGACGACCCCAGGGTGCGGCACCGCATCGTCTTCCTGCCGGACTACGACATGGCCATGGCCCAGCACCTCTACCCCGGGTGCGACGTCTGGCTCAACAACCCGTTGCGGCCGCTGGAGGCCTGCGGCACCTCCGGCATGAAGGCCGCCCTGAACGGCTGCCTCAACCTGTCCGTCCTGGACGGCTGGTGGGACGAGTGGTTCGACGGCAACAACGGGTGGGCGATCCCCACCGCGGACGGCTTCGGCGCGGCCGGCGACCCCGACCGCCGCGACGACATCGAGGCGGCCGCCCTCTACGACCTGGTCGAGAACCAGGTCGCGCCCCGGTTCTACGACCGCGGCACGCACGGTCTGCCGGTCCGCTGGATCGAGATGGTCCGGCACACCCTGAGCACCCTGGGGCCGAAGGTGCTCGCCGGGCGCATGGTCCGCGAGTACGTGACCCGGCTGTACGCGCCCGCCGCCCGCGCCCACCGCCTCGCGGGCGGCGGGGAGTCCGTCGAACTCGCCGCGTGGAAGCGGCGGGTGCGGGAGCAGTGGCCGCTGGTCGCGGTCGACCACGTGGAGACCGGTGCCTCGGTCGGCGGCTCCCCGGAGCTCGGGACCACGCTCACCCTGCGCGTCCAGGTGGCCCTCGGCGGCCTGGAGCCCGGGGACGTGGACGTCCAGGTGGTGTCCGGGCGCGTCGACGACTCCGACCGGATCGCCGATCCGACCGTGGTCTCCCTCAAACCGGGCGGGCGGCCGGACCTGGAGGGCCGCTGGCTCTACGAGGGCCCGCTCACCCTCGACCGCACCGGCCCCTTCGGCTACACCGTCCGCGTGCTGCCGATGCACCGGCTGCTCGCCTCGGTCGCCGAGCTCGGGCTGATCGCGGTGCCGCCCGAGGCGACGGGGATGACGGCCGGCGTGCTGCGCTGAGCCGGACGTCCCCGGAAGCGGGAACGGGACCGGGCCCCGGCCGTCGTTGACGACGGCCGGGGCCCGGCGTGTGCGGTCAGCCGACGGGGATCAGCTGCTGGTGTTCACCGCGGTGTCGTCGACCACGAAGCTCGTCTGCAGCGAGGAGTCCTCGGTGCCGGTGAACTTCAGGGTGACGGTGGAGCCTGCGAAGGAGTTCAGGCTGAAGGACTTCTGGGTGTAGCCCGAGGCCTTGTTGAGGTTGGAGTAGGTGGCCAGGGTGGTCGACCCGGCCGTGACGGTCAGCTTGTCGTACTGGGTGCTGGTGGTCGTCTCGGCGGAGTCGATGTGCAGCCAGAAGGTGAAGGTCGCCTTGCAGCCGGCCGGGATCGTCACCGACTGGGTGAGCGTGTCGGTGTGCGTCGAGCCGTAGCCGTCCAGCCACGCCTTGTACGAACCGCCGTGGGCGGCCTGGCTGCTGGAGTTGGTGATCACACCGCTGGTGGCCGTCCAGGAGGCGCTGCCGGACTCGAAGCCCGGGTTGCCGAGCAGCTGGCTGGAGGCGCAGCTACCGGGGGTGGTGACGGTCCAGGTGAAGGAGGCGGTGCCGGTCTTGGACGCGGAGTCGGTGACCGTGACCGTGGTGTTGTACGTGCCCGCGGCGGACGGGGTGCCGGAGATCAGGCCCGTGGAGGCGTTGATCGACAGACCGGTGGGCAGGCCGCTCGCGGCGTAGCTCAGCGCGCCGCTGTTGGTGCTGCTGGCCTGGATCTGCAGGCTGGCGGCGGTGCCGACGGTGCTGCTCTGGTTGCCCGGGTTGGTGACCGTGACGCCCGAGACGGGCGCGTGGCTGCCGACACCGATGCCCGCGAAGGCGTTCTGCACGCCCGCGTACTGGGCGGAGCCGGCGCCGTACAGGGCCGTCGCGGCGTTCAGGGCGGCGGTGCGGGCGGCCGCGTAGTTGGTGCTGCTCGTCATGTACGTGCTCAGCGCCTTGTACCAGATCTGCAGCGCGGCGGCGCGGCCGATGCCGGCGACGGCGATGCCGTCGGCGGTCGGGCTGTTGTAGCTGACCCCGTTGATGACCTTGGCGCCGCTGCCCTCGGAGAGCAGGTAGAACATGTGGTTCGCCGGGCCCGAGGAGTAGTGGACGTCCAGGTTGCCGATGCCGGAGTACCAGTTGTCCGGCGAGGTGCCGTCGCGGGACGGTTTGTCCTGGTACCGCAGCGGGGTGCCGTCGCCGTTGATGTTGATCTCTTCACCGATGAGGTAGTCACCGATGTCGTTGCTGTTGTTGGCGTAGAACTCGACGCCCGTGCCGAAGATGTCGGAGGTCGCCTCGTTCAGGCCGCCGGACTCGCCCGAGTAGGTGAGGTTCGCGGTGGCGGAGGTGACGCCGTGGCTCATCTCGTGGCCCGCGACGTCCAGCGAGGTCAGCGCGTGGGTGTTGCCCGAGCCGTCGCCGTAGGTCATGCAGAAGCAGCTGTCGTCCCAGAAGGCGTTGACGTAGCCGCTGCTGTAGTGGACCCGCGAGTACGCGGCGACACCGTCGTTGCGGATGCCGCTGCGGCCGAAGGTGTTCTTGTAGAAGTCCCAGGTCGTCTGGGCGCCGTAGGCGGCGTCGGCACCCGCGGTCTGGGTGTTGGAGCCGGTGCCGTCGCCCCAGACGTCGTCGGCGTCGGTGAACAGCGTCCCGGTGCCGGAGGTGCCGCGGTTGAGGTTGTACGTCTTGTGGCCGCCGCGGGTCGTGTCGTACAGCTGGTACGTCGAGCCGGAGAGCGTCGTGGTCAGCGACACCTGGCCGCTGTACTGGGTGTTGCCGGTGCCGGTCTTGATGTCCTGGTACCGGTAGAGCTCCTTGCCGGTCACGGCGTCGGTGACGACGTGCAGCCGGCTCGGCGTGCCGTCGTCCTGCAGGCCGCTCACGACGGTCTCCCAGGCGAGCTTCGGCGTGCCCTGGCCGGCCCAGATCACCTTGCGGGCGTCGTCGGCCGCGGGCGCCTGGGCCTTCAGCGTCTTGGCGGTCTTCAGCGCGGCGGTCGTCGCGGCGGACTCGGCGACCTTCGGCGTCGTCGAGGCGACCGTGATCCTCTGGTTCGTGTTGAACGTCGTGCCGACCGTTCCCGTGCCCTTGGCCGGCGTGTGCACCACGAGGTCGCCGCCGAGCACCGGGAGCCCGGCGTAGGTGCGCTCGTAGCGGGTGTGCAGCGTGCCGTCGGCGTCCTTGACGACGTCCTTGACGACCAGCTTCTCCTTGCTGCCCAGACCCAGCGACTGCGCCGTGACGGCCGTGCGGTCGCTCGCGCTCTTGATGAGCGCGGTGCGCTGGGCGGGGGTGAGCTTCGCCTCGAGGGCTCCGGTGCGGAGCTGGCTCGTGTGGGGGGCGGCGTTCGCCGTGGCGGAGGTGGCCGGTATGCCGACGGCGATGAACGCGGCGGTGGCGACCACACTGGCGGCCGCGACTGCCTTGCGGGGGGATCGTCTCACTCGGACTCCTACTGCGTCGGCCGCGGTTGGCGGCCGGGGACAGCCGGGCAGACGGGGTGTGCTGCCCGGGCGGAACTAGCCGTGCGGGTGGGACGTGCGGAGTTCGGCCGGTGCGTCAGTACGAAGCGGTGCGGTGTGTGGGCGTACTGACGGCCGACGGGGGGAAGAGTGCCACTGTTCATGGCTTGGTGTCATGTACGTGGCGAGAAGTTGGCCGAATTCGTCCTTTGAGGGGGACGTCGGGTTCGCATTCCGGACAGGGCGGGGCGAAGCGTGCCGGAAAGCGGCCGGGGCGTGCGGGGCCGGCCGGCCTCGCACGCCCTGGAAGGAGCCGGTGGCTCAGACGAGGCTGTCGCGCCAGGCCTGGTGCAGATCGGCGAAGCGGCCCGCGCCGGAGACGAGTTCGGCCGGGGTGCCGTCCTCCACGACGCGGCCCTGGTCCATCACCAGCACCCGGTCCGCGATCTCCACCGTCGACAGCCGGTGGGCGATGATCACGGCGGTGCGGCCGCGCAGCACCTCGCGCATCGCCTGCTGCACCGCGCGCTCGCCCGGGACGTCCAGCGAGGAGGTCGCCTCGTCCAGGATGAGCACGGCCGGGTCGGCGAGCAGGGCGCGGGCGAAGGCCACCAACTGGCGCTGGCCCGCCGAGATGCGGCCGCCGCGCTTGCGGACGTCGGTGTCGTAGCCCTCGGGCAGCGCCGCGATGAAGTCATGGGCGCCGATCGCCCTGGCCGCGCCCTCGATCTCCTCACGGGTGGCCTCCGGGCGGCCGATGGAGATGTTCTCGGCGACCGTGCCGGAGAAGAGGAACGCCTCCTGGGTCACCATCACCACCCCGCGGCGCAGCTCCGGCAGGGCCAGCTCGCGCAGGTCCACCCCGTCCAGGGTGACCCGGCCGTCGGTCGGGTCGTAGAACCGGGCCAGCAGCTTGGCCAGCGTCGACTTGCCCGCGCCGGTGGCGCCGACCACCGCGACCGTCTGCCCGGCGGGCAGCCGCAGGTCGAAGCGGGGCAGCACCTCGCCGCCCGTGCGGTAGGCGAAGCGGACCCCCTCGAAGGCGACCTCGCGGCCCGGGATGTCCGCCTGCGTGGCCGGTAGCGCCCGCGGTGCCTGCGGCTCGGGCACCGTCGGCCGCTGGGCCAGCAGCCCGGCGATCTTCTCCAGCGAGGCGGCCGCCGACTGGTAGGAGTTGAGGAACATGCCGAGCGGGTCGATCGGCGCGTACAGCCGCCGCAGGTAGAGCACGAAGGCGGCGAGCACGCCCAGCGCGAGCGAGCCGGAGGCGACGCGGTACGCGCCCCACAGCACCACCAGCGCCACCGAGGTGTTGGCGATCAGCCAGGAACTCACGGTGAAGCGGCCCATCTCCAGGATCGCGTCACCGTTGGCCTGCCGGTGGGCGGCGTTGAGCTCGTCGAACGCCTCGTCGTTCGCCTCCTCGCGGCGGAAGGCCTGTACGGGCCGGATGCCGTTCATCGTCTCGGTGAAGCGCACGATGACGGAGGCGATCGCCGCGGAGCGGCGTGTGTAGACCGTGGCCGACCGGCGCCGGAAGATCCGGACGGTCACCACCAGCGGCACAGCGGTGGCGAGCGCGAACAGGCCGAGCCCCCAGTCCAGCCACAGCAGGACCGCCGAGATGTAGAGCACCGACAACCCGACGTTCAGCAGCTCCTGGAGGCCCTCGGTCAGCAGCTCCCGGATCGACTCCACGTCGGAGGTGGCGCGGGCGATGATCCGGCCCGAGGTGTAGCGCTCGTGGAAGTCCAGGCCGAGCGCCTGGGCGTGCCGGAAGATCCGGCCGCGCAGGTCGACCAGCACGTCCTGGCAGACCCGGCCGGCCTGCCGGACGAACGTCCGCTGCAGGAGACCGCCGGCGACGGCGCAGCCGATGTAGCCGACCGCTACCGCGATCAGCGGGCCGTGGTCGTCGCGGCGCAGCGCCGGGATGGCCCGGTCGATGGCCACCGCGACGATGAGCGGGCCCGCCTGCACGGCCGCCTGCTGCAGCAGCAGCACCACGGCCGCCAGCCACACGCGCCGCCGGTGCGGCCCGACCAGTTCCCGCAGCAGGGCGCGTGACGCCCCCTCGGGCGCCGGGAGCCGGTCCCGGTCGAAGAGGTCGTCCTCCCGGGCTTGCCGGGCCTCCCGGGCCTCCTCGGTCTCCCGGTGCCCCGCCGGTTCCCCGTCGGCCGACTGTTCGGCAGGCTGCGACTCCGCGACGGAGGTCATCGGGTGCTGCTCCCTTCGAATTGCGGACGGTCCGGCGCGGCGGGCGCGCTCCCGTCCTGGCCGGACATCAGGCGGCGGTAGACCGCGGAGGAGGACAGGAGCTCCTGGTGGGTGCCGACCGCGGTGACCCGGCCCTCCGACAGCAGCGCCACCCGGTCGGCGAGCATCACCGTGGAGGGGCGGTGGGCGACCACCAGCGCCGTCGTGGTGGCCAGCACCTGGCGCAGGGCCGCCTCGACGAGGGCCTCGGTGTGCACGTCGAGCGCGGACAGGGGGTCGTCCAGCACCAGGAAGCGGGGGCGGCCGACGACCGCGCGGGCCAGTGCGAGCCGCTGCCGCTGACCGCCGGACAGGCTCAGGCCCTGCTCTCCCACCTGGGTGTCCACACCCTGCGGCAGCTTGTGGACGAAGTCGCACTGGGCGATCTCCAGCGCCCGCAGCAGGTCCGTCTCGCCTGCGTCGGGAGCGCCCATGAGCACGTTCTCCCGCACGCTGGCGGAGAACAGGGTCGGTTCCTCGAAGGCCGTCGCGACCAGGGAGCGCAGCGCGGACCGGGTGAGCTGCGCGGCGTCGGTGCCGTCCAGCGTGATGCGGCCGCCGGTCGGCTCGTACAGCCGCGGGATGAGCGAGGTCAGGCTCGTCTTGCCGCTGCCCGTCGCGCCGACCAGCGCCACGGTCTCGCCGCTGCGGATGTGCAGGTCGATCCCGGTGAGCAGGTCGGGGCTGCCCTCGGGGGCGTCGGGGTAGCGGAAGCGCACGGCGCTGAAGCGGATGCCGTCGGCGGGCCGCCCGTCCTCGCCGTCGACCGGGCCGGTCCCCGTCCCCGAGCCGGTCTCCGGCGGGATCTCGGTGTCCAGGACCTCGAAGACGCGGTCGGCGGCGGTGGCCGCCTCGTTGCTGAAGGAGAGCAGCCAGCCCAGCGACTCCACCGGCCAGCGCAGCGCGAGCGCCGTGGACAGGAAGGCGACCAGCGTGCCCGCCGACAGGTCGCCGTCGGCGACCTGCACCGCGCCCAGGACCAGCGCCGCGCCCAGCGCCACGTCCGGCAGCGCGGTGATCACCATCCACAGGTCCGCCAGCAGCCCGGCCTTGCGCAGCTCGGTGCCGCGCAGTTCGCGCGACTGCCGGTGGAAGGCGTCGGCCTGGCTGCGGTGCCGGCCGAAGGCCTTGATGATGCGGATGCCGAGCACCGACTCCTCGACCAGCGTGGTCAGGTCGCCGACCTGGTCCTGCGCGGTGCGGGAGGCGACCTGGTAGCGCGCCTCGAAGTACGAGCAGAGGATCACCAGCGGCACGACCGGGCCCAGCAGGATCAGCCCCAGCGACCAGCGCTGCACGAACAGGATGCCGAAGCCCGCCGCGATGGTGGCCGTGTTGACCGCCAGGAAGACCATCGGGAAGGTCAGGAACATCCGCAGGATCTGCAGGTCGTTCGTGGCCCGTGAGAGCAGCTGGCCCGAACCCCACCGGTCGTGGAAGGACACCGGCAGGCGCTGCAGCCTCCGGTACAGCTCGGCCCGCATCCCGGCCTCCAGCGCGGCCATGGGGCGCGCCACCAGCCAGCGCCGTACGCCGAAGAGCCCGGCCTCCAGGAGACCGAGCAGCAGCACCAGCCCGCCGCCGAGCCACACCCCTGACGGCTCGTGGTCGGCGACCGGGCCGTCCACGATCCACTTCAGGACCAGCGGGATCAGCAGCGCCAGGCACGACGCGACCACGGCCACGCCCGCGGAACCGAACAGCCGGTGGCTGATCGGCTTCACGTACGGCCACAGGCGCAGCAGTGAGCGCACGGCGGATCGGGAACGTTCGGGCTCGGGTTGGTTGGTTGGCTCAGGCATCGTTTCAGAGACTACGTGCGACCACCGACAACCCTCATCCGGATTTTCGGCCGAGGTCGCGCACGGCGGGCACCGCCAGCAGCGCCACGCACACCAGCAGGGTCACCGCACCACCGGCCACCAGCACCGGGCGCGCCCCGAAGACACCCGCCGCCGGCCCCGCGAGGGCCTGCCCGACGGGCAGCATGGCGACCGAGCCGGCGACCTCGTACGCGTGGATGCGGTTGAGGATCTCGCCGGGCACCTGGGTCTGGACGCTGGTGGCCCACATCACACTCCAGAACGCCCAGGCCGTCCCGGCGACCAGCACCGCCGCCGCGACCGCCGGCACCGGCAGCCCGGCGCCGACCGCGGCCGGGTAGAGCGCGAAGCCGAACAGCGCCACGGCCCCGCCCCGCAGCGGCCGGGCCGGCCGCAGCCGTATCGCCAGCAGCCCGCCGAGCGCGGTGCCCGCCCCCAGGGCGGAGGAGACCAGGCCGTACGCCTTCGGGCCGTGCGCCGGCAGGATCTCGCCGGCCGCCAGCGGGGTGACCGGGCCCATGACGAGGATCATGAAGCCCATCCAGATGACGATCACCGACCACATCCAGGTGCGGGCCCGGAACTCCCGCCACCCCTCGACCAGGTCGGCCCGGAAGCTGCTGCGCCGGGCGGCGTCCTGCGGCTCCCGCGCGGTCCGGGCCGGCAGCCGGAGCAGCAGCAGGCAGAGGGCGCTCACCGCGTACGTGGCGGCGTGCGCGGCGAACACCCCGCCCGCCGAGGTGAAGGCCACCAGCACGCCGGCGAGCGCCGGGCCGGCCAGCGCCATCAGCGACTCGGCGGTGCGGACCACCCCGTTGGCCTCCTGGACGTCCCGTGCCACCTGGGGCACCGTGCTGGCCACCCCTGGCTGGAACATGGCGCCCGCCACGCCGTTGACGGCGCCGATCAGGCAGATCTGCCAGAGCACGACGTGCCCCGAGAAGAAGAGCCAGGCGGCCAGGGACTGCGTGCCGACCCGCACCAGGTCGGCGCCGATCATCAGGCCGCGGGCGCTGAACCGGTCGGCGAACACGCCGCCGAGGACGACCAGCCCGGCGAAGCAGGCGGTGAAGGAGGCCATGGCGTAGCCGATGTCGCCGGCGCCGTAACCGTGCTGGAGCAGCCCGGCCGACAGGGCGACGGGCAGCATCGAGTCGCCGAGCATGGCGACGCTGCGGGCGGTGAAGTACAGGCTGAACCCCCGTGACCACAGGCGGTCCCGGGGGGTGGCCGGCAGGGCGTGGCCGGAGGCGCACGGCGGCGAGGGCGGGGGTGCGGAGGTCACGGACGACCAGTGTGGACTGGACCAATCGGCCGAGTCCACACCTTTGCCGCCGCGTCTCGTCCCTCAGACGGCGCGCAGCAGCAGCACCGTCCTCCCCGGCACGGTCAGCGCCTTCCCGCCGCGGTGCCGGCTGCCCGGTGCTTCCGTCTGGTCCTCACGGGAGGTGTCGAGCAGCAGCTCGTACTCCCGGGCCCACGGCCCGCCCGGCAGCGTGAAGCGGACCGGGCGGTGCGAGGCGTGGAAGACCGCCAGGAAGCTGTCGTCGGTGACCGGGCGGCCGCGCGCGTCGCGGTGCGGGATGTCGGCGCCCGACAGGTACATCCCGAGCGTGGACGTGGGGCTGTACCAGTCGCCGTCGGTCATCTCCCGGCCCTGCGCGGTGAACCAGGCCAGGTCCCGCAGGCCCTCGGCGGACTGCGGCCGGCCGGAGAAGAAGGCCCTCCTGCGCAGCACGGGGTGGGCGCGACGCAACGCGATCAGCCGGGCCGTCAGCTCGCGCAGCGAGGCCCAGTCCGGATCCTGCGGCAGCGACCAGTCCAGCCAGCTGATCTCGTTGTCCTGGCAGTACGCGTTGTTGTTGCCGCCCTGGGTGCGGCCCGTCTCGTCACCGGCCACCAGCATCGGCACGCCGGTCGACAGCAGCAGCGTCGAGAGCATGTTGCGCAGCTGACGGCGGCGCAGCCCGCCCACGGCCGGGTCGTCGGTCTCGCCCTCGTGCCCGCAGTTCCAGGCGCGGTTGTCGTTGGTGCCGTCGCGGTTGTCCTCGCCGTTGGCCTCGTTGTGCTTGCGCTCGTAGCTCACCAGGTCGCGCAGGGTGAAGCCGTCGTGCGCGGTGATGAAGTTGACCGAGGCGTACGGACGGCGCCCGCCCCAGGCGTACAGGTCGCTGGAGCCGGACAGCCGGTAGCCCAGGTCGCGCACGTCGTGCTGGGTGCCGCGCCAGAAGTCCCGGACGGTGTCGCGGTAGCGGTCGTTCCACTCCGTCCACAGCGGCGGGAAGGCGCCGACCTGGTAACCGCCGGAGCCGACGTCCCAGGGCTCGGCGATGAGCTTGACCCGGCGCAGCACCGGGTCCTGGGCGATGACGGCGAGGAAGGGGGAGAGCATGTCGACGTCGTGCATCGACCGGGCGAGCGCCGCGGCGAGGTCGAAGCGGAAGCCGTCGACGCCCATCTCGGTCACCCAGTAGCGCAGGGAGTCGGTGATCAGCCGGAGCACCTGGGGCTGGACGACGTGGAGGGTGTTGCCGCAGCCGGTGTAGTCGGCGTAGCGGCGCGCGTCGCCCGGCAGCCGGTAGTAGCCGCGGTTGTCGATGCCGCGCAGGGAGAGGGTGGGCCCGAACTCGCTCCCCTCGGCGGTGTGGTTGTACACGACGTCGAGGATCACCTCCAGCCCCGCGTCGTGCAGGGCGCGCACCATCCGCTTGAACTCGCCCACCTGCTGTCCGCGGGTGCCGGTGGCGGCGTAGCCGGCGTGCGGGGCGAAGTAGCCGATCGAGTTGTAGCCCCAGTAGTTGCGCAGGCCCCGGCGCAGCAGGTGGTCCTCGTGCGCGAACTGGTGCACCGGCAGCAGTTCGACGGCGGTCACGCCGAGGCCGGTGAGGTACTCGATCGCCGCCGGGTGCGCCAGCCCGGCGTAGGTGCCGCGCAGTTCGGGCGGGATGCCGGGGTGGCGCATGGTGAAGCCGCGCACGTGCAGCTCGTAGATGACCGAGTCGGCCCAGGGCGTCTTGGGCCTGCGGTCGTCCGTCCAGGGGTCGTCGTCGTCCACCACGACGCCCTTGGGCACGTACGGGGCCGAGTCGCGGTTGTCCCGCACGGTGTCGGCGACCTCCTGCTCCGGCCAGTCGCGGACGTGGCCGTACACCTCGGGGGGCAGCGTGAAGTCGCCGTCGACCGCCCGCGCGTACGGGTCCAGCAGCAGCTTGGCCGGGTTCCAGCGGGCACCGGTCCACGGGTCCCAGCGGCCGCCGACCCGGTAGCCGTACCGGTGGCCGGCCAGGACCCCGGGCACGAAGCCGTGCCAGATCTCATGGGTCAGCTCGGTCAGGGGGACCCGGGTCTCGGCCCCCTCGTCGTCGAACAGGCACAGCTCCACCGACTCGGCGCCGCCCGCCCACAGGGCGAAGTTGGTGCCCGGGCGTCCGTCGGGGCCGGTGTGGAAGCGTGCCCCCAGGGGCTGCGGGCTGCCCGGCCACACCAGCGTGTCCCCGGCCCCGGCGGGCCCCGGCACGGCCGGCGCGGTCTCCGGGCGCGGCAGCGGCACGGCCACGGGGGCGGTCCGGTGGCCGTTCGGGCGCAGCTTTCCGGCCCGGTCGACCGATTCGTCCTCGCGCGTCTCCGACACGTGCTCGCCTCCTGCGGCTCGGGGGACGCCGGACCCGGCCGGCGCCGGCCGTGCCCGTGCGCGGCGCGGTGTCCCTCCGCGCGCGCGTCGCGCCCTCCCGCTTTACCTTCCCGTTCACCCTGCGGCGTCACACGCGTGATCGATCGGACGCGTCGCAGACGTTTCCCCGGGGCCGTCCGGTCGTTGACCGAGCGTGACGACTGCGGTGCGGCGCGCTCTGCGCGCGGGGGCGGGGCTTGCCACCGCCATGTGGCTGGCGGGGATGCTGACGGCGTGCGGGCTCGGGTTCGGGCCGGCGGACAGCGGTGCGGTGGCCGACGACACCCCGAAGGTGTCCGAGGCGAGGATCAGGATCACTCCGGGGGACGGTGCCCGTGACGTGGAGGCGGACGACCCGCTGACGGTCGAGGCCGAGGACGGCCTGCTCACCTCCGTGCACGTCGAGGACGGGGAGGGGGAGGTGGTCGAGGGCGTGTTCACCGCCGACCGTTCCCGCTGGCACGCCCGGTCCAGGCTGTCGCTGTCGGAGAAGTACACGGTGGACGCCGTCGCCGAGGACACGGGGGGCCGGCGCGCCGCCAAGCACGCGGTGTTCACCACCCTCGTCCCCAAGAACACCCTCATCGGCTACTTCACCCCCGAGGACGGGCAGACGGTCGGCACGGGCATGATCGTCTCCCTTGACTTCAACCGGCCGGTCACCGACCGCGCCGCCGTCGAGCGCGCCGTCCGCGTCGCCTCCTCGCCCGCCGTCGAGATCGCCCCGCACTGGTTCGGCGACCGGCGCCTCGACTTCCGCCCCCGCGAGCGCTGGGTCCCCGGCACGAAGGTGACGCTCTCGCTGCGGCTGCTCGACGTCGAGACCGGCCCCGGGGTCTACGGGGTGCAGTCCAAGGACGTCACCTTCGACATCGGCCGGGACCAGACCAGCACCGTCGACGCCGCCGCGCACACCCTGACGGTGCGCCGCGGCGGGCAGGTCACGCGCGTCCTGCCGATCTCGGCGGGCGCCCCGTCCAACCCGACGTACAACGGCGCGATGGTCATCTCCGAGAAGCTCCGGCTGACCCGGATGAACGGGGACACGGTGGGCTTCGGCGGCGAGTACGACATCCCCGACGTCCCGCACGCCATGCGGCTCACCCGCTCCGGCACCTTCGTGCACGGCAGTTATTGGGCCACCCCCGGCACCTTCGGCGCGGCCAACACCAGCCACGGCTGCGTCGGCCTGCTCGACGTGAAGGGCGGCGGGACGGCCACCCCGGCGGGCTGGTTCTTCGCGCACTCGCTCGTCGGCGACCTCGTCACCGTCGTCAACTCCCACGACCGCACCGTCGCTCCCGACAACGGCCTGGGCGGCTGGAACATGGCCTGGGAGCAGTGGGCGGCCGGCGGCTGAGGGCGGGCCCCGCGACTGGGACGGAACGGTGACAATACCGGGATCCACAACACCGGTTCCGTGTGGTTCTCTAAGCGCTAGGTGAGGGGGACTCACCCTTGGGCCACGGGGCCACGGGCCGGTTTTGGGGAGACGTGAGTTGAAGGCGATACAGGGCGCGCCGGGCGCAAGGCGGACCACCTTGGCCCTCGCGGTGGGGGCGATGCTGCTCCTGGTCAGTGCGTGCGGGGGCAGCGCCAGCGGCGACAGCAAGGGCGGGGACAAGGCCAGGCCCGGTGCCTCGGCCTCGCAGGGCGGCAAGGGGGACACGACCGAGTCGCAGGCCGTCGTGACCATCGCGCCCGAGGACGGGGCCGACGAGGTGGCCACGACGGGGGACCTCAAGGTCACCGCGGGCAAGGGCAAGCTGACCTCGGTCGTGGTCAAGAGCGGCAAGGGCGACCCGGTCGAGGGCAAGATATCCGCCGACGGCAGCAGTTGGGAGCCGACCGAGACGCTCGGCACCTCCACCGAGTACTCGGTGGACGCGATAGCCAAGGACGGCGCGGGCCGCGAGTCGGCCAAGCACGCGAGCTTCACCACGGTCACCCCGAAGGACACCTTCATCGGCTTCTTCACCCCCGAGGACGGCCAGACGGTCGGCGTCGGCATGCCGGTCTCGCTCAAGTTCAACCGGGCGATCACCGACAAGAAGGCGGTCCAGGAAGCGATCGAGGTGACCGCGAACCCCTCGGTCCCCGTCGTCGGCCACTGGTACGGCGACCAGCGCGTCGACTTCCGTCCCGAGAAGTACTGGGCCAAGGGCACCAAGATCACGCTCTCCCTGCGGCTGAACGGGGTCGAGGGCGCGAAGGGCGTCTACGGCACCCAGTCCAAGGACGTGCACTACACCATCGGCCGCAGCCAGGTCAGCATCGTCGACGCCGCCAAGCACACGATGAAGGTCTACCGCGACGGCAGCCTGCTGAAGACCATCCCGATCACCTCGGGCGGGCCCGGCACGACGACCTACAACGGCAAGATGGTCATCACCGAGCGGTACAAGGTGACCCGCATGAACGGCGACACCGTGGGCTTCGGCGGTGAGTACGACATCAAGGACGTGCCCAACGCCCAGCGCCTGACCACCTCGGGCACCTTCATCCACGGCAACTACTGGGCCTCGCCCGGCACCTTCGGCAACGCCAACGTCAGCCACGGCTGCGTGGGCCTGCGGGACGTGCGCGGCGGCAACGGCGACACCCCGTCCTCGTGGTTCTACAACAACTCGATGATCGGTGACGTCGTGCAGGTCAAGAACTCCCACGACAAGACCGTGCAGTGGTGGAACGGGCTCAACGGCTGGAACCTGCCGTGGAGCCAGTGGACCCCCGCCTCCTGACGCGCCCCGTGAGGCACGTCGCAGCGTAAACGGGCGTTCACGGATACCCTCGTCGGCCATGACAGTTAATCTCGAGGTCGACGAGGGTGTCGGCACCATCCGCCTGGACCGCCCCCCGATGAACGCCCTGGACGTCGCGACCCAGGACCGGCTCCGCGAAGTGGCGGAGGAGGCCTCCCGGCGCGAGGACGTACGGGCCGTCGTGATCTGGGGCGGCGAGAAGGTGTTCGCGGCGGGCGCGGACATCAAGGAAATGCAGGTCATGGATTACGAGGCCATGGCCGTGCGGTCCCGCGCACTGCAGGACTCCTTCACGGCGGTCGCCCGGATCCCCAAGCCGGTGGTGGCCGCCGTGACCGGTTACGCCCTCGGCGGCGGCTGCGAACTCGCGCTCTGCGCCGACGTCCGGGTCGCCGCGGAGGACGCCAAGCTCGGCCAGCCGGAGATCCTGCTCGGCCTCATCCCCGGCGCGGGCGGCACGCAGCGGCTGTCGCGCCTGGTGGGTCCCGCCAAGGCGAAGGACCTGATCTTCACCGGCCGGATGGTCAAGGCCGACGAGGCGCTCACCATCGGCCTGGTGGACAAGGTGGTCCCGGCCGGGCAGGTGTACGCCGAGGCCCGCGCCTGGGCCGAGCGGCTGGCCCGGGGGCCGGCGCTGGCGCTGCGCGCCGCCAAGGAGGCCGTGGACGCCGGTCTCGAGACCGATCTGGAGACCGGCCTCACCATCGAACGGAACCTGTTCGCAGGGCTGTTCGCGACCGAGGACCGTACGACGGGCATGCGCAGCTTCGTCGAGGAGGGTCCGGGCAAGGCGAAGTTCCGCTAGACCCAACCCGGTTGAGTGACAGCCGGCGCCTGTCGGGTCGCCTTAAGCCGACCTTAAGAGGACCTTAAGGCGACCTGCGCCGGATTCCTCGACCGTTCGTCGTCGGCGCCCCCTTCGCGCAGGTGGGAAGGGTTGTGTGAGATCCATCATTGCCCTTGACATATGCCAGTACGGCAACTCGGAATGACGCGTTCCGCCCCGCCAATTCCCCCGATCCGCCCCGAACCGCCGTCGCGTACGGCCATCATGAGAGCATGGCGGGGCAGCAGGGAGCATCTGAGCAGCCGCAGCGGGTAACGGTCCCGGCGGCGGGGTGGCCGCCCACGGCGGTCGACGATCTGGCGGCGACGTCCCTCGATCTGTTGGGGAATCCCTCCGTGGACGAGGTGCGGCTCTCCTCGCGCCCCGAGTCCGCGGCCACAGCCCGGCGGCTGAGCCGTTCGGTGCTCCGGCTCTGGGGTCTGCCCCAGTTCAACGACGTCGTCGAGTTACTCGTCTCCGAACTCGTCGGCAATGCCGTGCGTCACACCGGGGCCCGTACCTTCGGCCTGCGCATGCTGCGCCGCCGCGGCTGGATCCGGGTGGAGGTGCGCGACCCCTCGCGGGCGCTGCCCTGCCTGATGCCGGTGCGCGAGATGGACGTGAGCGGGCGGGGTCTCTTCCTGATCGACAAGCTCGCCGACCGCTGGGGGGTGGATCTGCTGCCACGCGGCAAGACCACCTGGTTCGAAATGCGGGTCATGGACCGGTGAACGCCAAATGAACAGCTAACCTGCGTTTACAAGGTCAGTGTCCCACCTCACTCCCACATCGTGAGGTTTCAGCTGCGATGTCTCGTATAGTTGTGGAGCAACGACCCCCATGACCCGGGCTCGGTCGTCCCATGGCGTCGTGGATCACACCCCCTGGCTCCACGACGAATCGAGAGGCCCCAGCAGCGTCCCACAACGATGCGCAGGGGCCTCTTTCGTCTTCCGGCGGGACACGCCGACAAGGGTGACCATTCCGGCGACCGGGCGATACCGGGGTGATCGTGGGCATATGATCGCACTGCGCACGCTGCGCCGGCTTTGCGCCGCCGCCCTTTCCCTGGGGGTGCTCGCACTCCCCGTCTGCACGGCCGCCGCGGCCGTCGCCCCGGGTCTTCCACGCGACCCGGCCGTCCCCGAATGGTGCCCCGTCGTTCCCGACCGGCTCTACGCCGCCGCGGACACCAGCGTCGACCTCGACCGGATCAGGCCCGACGAGCCGGCCTGGCGCTCCAACTGCAACGCCCTCTTCCGTGGCGACGACCGCCCTCCGGAGACCGTCTTCAAGGACGGCCTGCGTCCCGAGGACGTGGGCGACGGCGAGTACGACCTGCAGGCCTACGCCCGCCGGGAGCAACCCTCGCCGTTCGTGGCCACCACCTACGACCGCGAGGCCCTGCGGCAGCAGACGGCCGCCTACCACTACTACATCGACGCCCCTGGCGGCATCGAGCTCGACGAGACCCTCGGTACCCGTGAACTGCGTTCGGCCCGTACCGGCGTGGTCTTCCCCGGGGGCATCGCCCGCCAGTTCGTCGTGAAGGCCTGCCCGGTGGACAAGGCCACCAAGGCCGAGCTCACGGCCCGGTGCGTGGTCAACCCCGCGTACTCGCCGTGGCGCGGCTGGCCGGCCCCCGACTGGACGGGGGTGAAGGAGCCCGCCGGCCCCGCTGCACCCGCTGCCCCCTCCGCGCCTCCCGCCGCCCCGTCGGCGCCTCCGGCGGCCAAGCCGGGTGCGTCACCGGCCGGCCGGCCCTCCGCGCCTCCGGCGGCCAAGCCGGGTGCGTCACCGGAGGTCCGTCCCTCCGCACCGCCCGCCGTCCCGCAGGGGACACCGCCCGCCGCCCAGCCGGGCGCGCCACGGTCCTCGGTGGAGGGCGGGGACGGCCCGGTGGGCTGAGGGCGGCCTTCCCGCCGTGCGGTGCGGTGACCGGCCCCGGCCGGTCACCGCACCGCGTCCGGCGGGGGAGACGTCGAACTCCGGCGGCGGCGCCCCCGGGCCGAGGGCGCCGGCGAACGGGAACGGCGGCCACCGGCGCTCCGTGAGCGTGGTGGCCGCCGTTCGTACGGTCAACCGTCCCCCCGTGCCGTCTCCTCGGCAGCCTGCGGCGCGACGGTCAGCCGAGCCGCAGCACCGAGGTCAGGACCTTGTCCAGGGTCGCCGCGGGGTCCTCCACGGCCTCGCGGCTCCGCCAGGCGACGAAGCCGTCCGGGCGGACCAGGATCGCGCCGCTCGGCGTCATGCCGTGCACCGCGGTCCAGTCCGTGCCCGCCTCGGGCACCAGGTCGGCCTGCGTGGACTCGCCGAGCCGGTACGCCTGCAGCGGCACCCCGAGGCGCTCCGCGACCGTGCGGGCCGCGTCGTGCCAGGCCGTGCCCTTCGGCCCGTCGCCGGTGAGCAGCACCATGGAGCGCTCGTACAGGTCCAGCGTGGAGCGGCGCTCGCCGTCCCGGGTGGTCACCCACACGTGCGGGGAACGGCCACCGGGTTCGGCGACCGGCCGGAAGTCCTCGGGGACGACCGGCCGCCCCGGGTCCGCGCCCAGGAACGCGCCCTCGGGGTAGCGGTAGCCCAGCGCGACCACCAGGACCCCCTTCTGGGGCCCGCCGCCGGCCGGCGGCGCGTAGCCCGGGTGGGCGTGCTCGGCGGAACGGGCGGAGGCCCGCTCGCTGGTGGCCACGGCGACCGGGCGGCGCTCGGCCTCGTACGTCTCCAGCAGCTCCGGCCCGGCCCAGCCCCCGGTCACCGCGGCGAGCTTCCACGCCAGGTTGTGGGCGTCCTGGATGCCGGTGTTGGAGCCGAAGGCGCCGGTGGGGGACATCTCGTGGCACGAGTCGCCGGCGAGCAGCACCCGCCCGCGCCCGTAGGAGTCCGCGACCCGCTCCGCGGCCCGCCAGGGGGCCCGGCCGGTGATCTCGATCTCCAGGTCCGGCACGCCCACCGCGGTGCGGATGTGCGCGGCCAGCCGCTGGTCGGTGAAGTCCTCCGGCGACTCGCCCCGCTCGGGGTGCCAGGGCGCGTGGAAGACCCAGTTCTCCTGGTTGTCGACCGGCAGCAGCACGCCGTCGGCGTCCGGATTGGTCAGGTAGCACGCGATGAAGTAGCGGTCGCCCACCGCGTCGGCCAGCCGCTTGGCGCGGAAGGTCGCGCTGATGTTGGCGAAGAGGTCGCCGCGTCCGGTGTGACCGATGCCCAGGGCGCTGCGCACCGGGCTGCGCGGACCGTCGGCCGCGACGAGGTAGTCGGTCCTGACGGTGCTGCGGTCGCCGGTCTCCCGGTCCATCAGCTCGCAGGTGACGCCGTCCTCGTCCTGGGTGAACGACACCAGCTCGGTGCTGAAGCGCAGGTCGCCGCCGAGCGTGCGGGCGTAGTCCAGGAGCACCGGCTCCAGGTCGTTCTGGCTGCACAGGCACCAGCCGCTGGGGCTGATGCCGGACAGCCGGCCGCCCGGGTCGATCTCCCGGAACAGCCATTCGGCGTTGTCGGAGGTCAGCGAGTCGGCCTGCAGGATGCCGTGGTTGTCGGCGAGTACGGAGGCGGCCTGCCGGATCAGCGGCTCGGCCCCGGCCGTACGGAACAGCTCCATGGTCCGCAGGTTGTTGCCGCGGCCACGGGGGTGGATGGAGGTACCCGGGTGCTTCTCGACGAGGACGTGCCGGACGCCGAGCCGGCCCAGGAAGACTGAGCTGGAGAGCCCGACGAGGGAGCCCCCCACGATGAGGACCGGAACCCGGTCTTCGGCCTGTGGAGTCATAGCTCCCTTGATGCCCGATTACCGGGGGTATTTTCGCCCGTCACCCAATTGGATCACATATCTCGCACCGGTTGGGCCACCACAGCACGATCGTTGGACGACGGACCTCGGGGGTTGCTCGCTCTCGGAAGAGGTGGAATATGCCGGCCCAGGCCGAAAAGGTCTCGCAGTCCGCGCTCGATGGCAATCGCCTGCGCGTCGTCCTCATGCTTGATGTTGAAGACGACGCCGAGCAGCGGTTTCTTGACGCGTATGACCAGATGTGCCGCCACGTCGCTGCCGTGCCCGGACACGTCAGCGACCAGCTTTGCCAGTCGATCGAAAATCCCTCGCAATGGCTGATCACCAGTGAGTGGGAGAGTGCGCTGCACTTCCTCGCCTGGGTGGACAGCCCGACCCACCTGGAGATGGTGCAGCCGATGCACGGCTGCGTGAAGGACACCCGCTCGCTCCGCTTCGGGGTGCTGCGGGAGACCCGTACCTCCTACGAGTCCGGTCGCATGCAGACCGTGCCGAGGGTCGGGGACGGGATCATCCGCCACGCCATCACCTTCACCGTGAAGCCCGGCAGCGAACAGCAGGTGGCGGACATCCTGTCCGGTTACACCTCGCCGCAGGCCGTGGTCGACGAGAACACGCGGCTGCGCCGCACCTCGCTGTTCATGCACGGCAACCGTGTCGTGCGCGCCGTGGAGGTGGAGGGCGACCTGGCCAGGGCACTGCGCCATGTCGCCCGCCAGCCCGAGGTGCGGGCGGTCGAGGAAGCCATCAACCCCTACCTGGAGGTGGACCGGGATCTCAACGACCCGGGCTCGGCACGGGAGTTCTTCGCCCGCGCCGCGCTCCCGGCCGTGCACCACGTCGCCAAGGGCACCGACCGGCCGGAGGACCTGAGCCGTCACGCCCTGATCTACCCGGCCAAGGCGGGCTCCGGCCAGGCCGTCGCCAAGATGCTCGCCCAGCAGGACGAGGAGGCCGTGGACGTCCGCAAGGGGCCGCTCGCGCGCAGCACCGTCTTCCTGCGCGAGAGCGAGGACATCGTTGTGCGCCTGGTCGACCTGCGGGTCCCGGTCGAGGAGGCCTCGCTCATCGCCGTGGGCGCCGCCGGCAAGCACAAGGCTGGCGTCCTCGCCAGGCTGCTCGACCTCGGTCCCGACTGGGACCTCGCGGACGAGCAGGGCCTGAAGCGGTTCCTCGTCGAATACGACATGCGCATGGTCACCGACCGCAGCGCGGCCACGTCCTGACCCGTACGAGCCATCGGCAGCCGGCAGGTACCGGCCGGCCCGGGGTGCGCCCCGGGCCGGCCCCGCCGGAGGAGGCAAGCATGGATGATCTTCTGACCAACGAACGGAACGTCCCGTTCACGCCGACCATCGTGAACCTGGGGGACACCCCGCACAACCGCCGTCGCGGCGGCGACCTGCGGGCGATGCTCACCCCGACCGCGTGCGGCGCCACCAGCGGCTTCATGGGCGTCGCGCTCGTGGAGCCCGGTGACCGGATCGGCGAGCACTACCACCCGTACTCGGAGGAGTTCGTGTACGTGGTGTGCGGTGCGCTTGAGGTGGACCTCGACGGGGAGCCGTACGTGCTCCGCCCGGAGCAGGGCCTGATGATCCCGCCGTACGTCCGCCACCGTTTCCGCAACGTCGGCGACACCGAGGCCCGGCTCGTCTTCCACCTCGGTCCGCTCGCTCCGCGCCCGGAGCTGGGCCATGTCGACACCGAGCCCACCGAGCAGACCGAGGACGCGGCGTCATGACCCGCCGGGTGGCGGTCACCGGGGCCGGTGTCGTCGCCCCCGGCGGTGTCGGGGTCCCCGCTTTCTGGGAACTGCTCACCGCCGGCCGGACGGCGACCCGCGGGATCACGCTCTTCGACCCGACGGGCTTCCGGTCCCGCATCGCCGCTGAGGTCGACTTCGACGCGGCGGCCTGCGGGCTGAGCCCGCGGGACCTGGAACGCGCCGACCGGTACGTCCAGTTCGCGCTCGTCGCGGCCGCCGAGGCGGTCCGCGACGCCGGGCTGGAACTGGACGAGGAGGACCCCTGGCGGGTCGGGGTCTCCCTCGGCACCGCCGTCGGAGGCACCACCCGGCTGGAACACGACTACATACGCGTCAGTGAACGTGGCACCCGCTGGGACGTCGACCACCGGCAGGCGGGTGCGCACCTGCACCGGGCGTTCGCGCCCAGCGCGCTCGCCTCGGAGATAGCCGAACGGCACGGCGCCCGCGGTCCCGTGCAGACCGTCTCCACGGGCTGCACCTCCGGCCTGGACGCCGTGGGCTACGCGTTCCAGACCATCGAGGAGGGACGCGCCGACATCATCATCGCCGGTGCGTCGGACTCCCCGATCTCACCCATCACGGTGGCCTGCTTCGACGCCATCAAGGCCACCTCCCCCAACAACGACGACCCGGCCCACGCCTCCCGTCCCTTCGACGCCCGCCGCGACGGCTTCGTCATGGGCGAGGGCGGCGCCGTGCTGATCCTGGAGGAACTGGAGCACGCCAAGGCCCGCGGTGCCCGGATCTACTGCGAGATCGGTGGCTACGCCACGTACGGCAACGCCTACCACATGACCGGGCTCACCACCGACGGCCTGGAGATGTCCGAGGCCATCGACCAGGCACTGGACCACGCCAGGATCGACCCGTCGGGCGTCGACTACGTCAACGCGCACGGCTCGGGCACCAAGCAGAACGACCGCCACGAGACCGCGGCGGTGAAGCGCTCGCTGGGCGCGCATGCCTACTCCACGCCCATGAGCTCCATCAAGTCCATGGTCGGCCACTCCCTGGGTGCGATCGGCGCGATCGAACTGGCCGCCTGCACCCTGGCCCTCGCCCACGGCGTGGTGCCACCGACCGCCAACTACGAGACCCCGGACCCGGAGTGCGACCTGGACTACGTCCCGCGCACCGCCCGTGAGCTGAAGCTGCGCACCGTGCTGTCGGTCGGCAGCGGATTCGGCGGGTTCCAGTCCGCGGTCGTCCTCAACCGACCGGAGGGGAGCCAGCGATGAACACGCAAGCGGTGGTCACCGGCATCGGCGTCGTCGCGCCGAACGGCATCGGAGCCGACGCCTTCTGGAAGGCGACCAGGGAAGGTGTCGCCGTCCTCGACGCGGTCACCCGCGAGGGATGCCGGGACCTGCCGCTTCGGGTCGCGGGGGAGGTCCGCGGCTTCGAGGTGTCGGCGGTCGTCGAGGACCGCTACACCGTGCAGACCGACCGGTTCACCCACTTCGCGATGGCGGCCGCCGACCAGGCCATCGCCGACTCGGGCCTGCGCTTCGACGAGGAGTCACCCTTCGACATCGGAGTGGTGACGGCGGCCTGTTCCGGCGGTGGCGAGTTCGGCCAGCGCGAACTGCAGCACCTGTGGGGCAAGGGGCCGAACTTCGTCGGCCCGTACCAGTCCATCGCGTGGTTCTACGCGGCGAGCACCGGTCAGATCTCGATCCGCGGCGGCTTCAAGGGCCCCTGCGGCGTGGTGGCCAGCGACGAGGCCGGTGGTCTCGACGCCATCTCCCACGCCTGCCGCAACATCACCCGTGGCAACGGCACCCGGGCCGTCGTCGTCGGCGCCGCCGAGGCGCCGCTGGCGCCGTACTCGGGTGTCTGCCAGCTCGGATACGAAGAACTCAGCCTGGAGGAGGATCCCGAACGGGCCTATCTGCCCTTCACCCGGCACGCCCGCGGTTTCGCCCCCGCCGAGGGCGGCGCGATGCTCGTGGTCGAGGACCCCGAGCACGCCGCCGGCCGCGGGGCCGAGGTGCAGGCCGTCATCGCGGGGCACGGTGCCACCTTCACCGGGGCCTCGCGCTGGGCGGAGTCCCGTGAGGGACTGGCCCGCGCCATCCGCGACGCCCTCGCGGAAGCCGGGTGCGCACCCGGGGACATCGATGTGGTCTTCGCCGACGCACTCGGCACCCCGGAGGCCGACCGCGCCGAGGCGCTGGCCCTGGCCGACGTGTTCGGCAAGCGCGCCCGGAAGATTCCCGTGACCGCCCCCAAGACCGGCACCGGCCGCGCCTACTGCGGCGCCCCGGTGCTCGACGTGGCCGCAGCCGTGTTCGCCCTGCGGCACGCAGTCGTGCCCCCCACCCCCAACATCACCGACACCTGCCACGACCTCGACCTGGTCATCGGCCGGCCCCGGCCGGCGGAACTGC
The DNA here is from genome assembly GCF_033792725.1 of Streptomyces sp. PA03-5A. Lineage (NCBI taxonomy): Bacteria > Bacillati > Actinomycetota > Actinomycetes > Kitasatosporales > Streptomycetaceae > Streptomyces > Streptomyces sp. PA03-5A. The sequence goes on from NZ_JARAVL010000041.1 coordinate 30,733, forward strand.
GGACCGCGCTGGTGCTCAGCCGCGGCCTCATGGGTTCCAACTCGGCCCTGGTTGTCCGGGCGTAGCGCAGGCGCAGTGAAGGAGAGCTCTTCCATGAGCAAGGAACTGACCTACGGCGAACTCGCCACCCTGATGAAGTCCAATGCCGGCATCACCGTCGACGTGGCCCTGCTGAGCGGCCACCCGGAGACACCCTTCGCCGAGTACGGCCTGGACTCGCTCGGCCTGCTCGGCATCGTCGGCGCCCTGGAGAACGACCGGGGCATCCCGATCGCCGGCGACGCCGACTCGTGCAAGACCCCCGGCGCCTTCATGGACGTCGTCAACACCTCACTCAAGGCAGGAGTCTGACCATGCCCGGCCACACCGAGAACGAGATCACCATCCCCGCCCCGATGGACGTCGTCTGGGACGTCACCAACGACGTGGAGGGCTGGCCGGACCTGTTCAGCGAGTACGCCTCCGTGGAGATCGTGGAGCGCGAGGGCGACCGGGTCGTCTTCCGGCTCACCATGCACCCCGACGAGCACGGCCAGGTGTGGAGCTGGGTCTCCGAGCGGATCGCCGACCGCGCCACCCGCACGGTGCGCGCGCACCGGGTCGAGACCGGCCCGTTCCAGTACATGGACATCCACTGGCAGTACGAGGAGGTCCCCGGCGGCACCCGGATGCGCTGGACCCAGGACTTCGCCATGAAGCCCGGCGCCCCCCTCGACGACGAGGCGATGACCGCCCGGATCAACGACAACTCCAAGATCCAGCTGGAGCTGATCCGCGAGCGCATCGTGCAGCGCCACGGGGGCGGCGCGGCATGAAGACCTACCGCAGCCTGATCGTGGCCAGGATGAAGCCCGGCGTCGAGGAGCAGGTGGCGCAGGTCTTCGCCGAGTCCGACAAGGGCGAACTGCCGGGTCTGATCGGGGTCACCGGACGCAGCCTGTTCCAGTTCGGCGACGTCTACCTGCACCTGGTCGAGGCCGAGCGGCCGCCCGGCCCGGAGGTCGGCAGGTACAAGGACCACCCGGCGTTCCGGGACATCAGCGACCAGCTGTCGTCCTTCATCTCCGCGTACGACCCCGAGACCTGGCGCGAGCCCAAGGACGCCATGGCCCGGGAGTTCTACCGCTGGGAGCGCAGTGGCTGACACGGCCACCGCCGAGCCGGACTGGGTGCGCTGCGAGCGCTGTGCCGCGCTCGTCTACGGCAAGCGCTACACCCGTACGCTGCGCGTCTGTCCCGAGTGCGGCGCGCACGGCCGGCTCACCGCCCGGCAGCGGCTCGACCAGCTGCTGGACCCCGGCTCCTGCCGGCCGCTCGCCGCGGAGCGCGGCGAGCGGCCGGCGGAGCACGACCCGCTGGGCTTCACGGACACCCGCCCGTACGCCGAGCGGCTGCGCGAGGCCCGCACGGCGACCGGCCTGGACGAGGCCGTCGTCTGCGTGCACGGCACCGTCGAGGGACAGCCGGTCGTGGTCGCCGCGATGGACTTCCACTTCCTCGGCGGCAGTCTCGGCCTGGGCGTCGGCTCGCACATCACCCGGGCCGCCCGGACCAGTCTGCGACGGCGCGTCCCCCTGCTGCTCGTGACCGCCTCCGGCGGCGCCCGTATGCAGGAGGGCGCCCTGTCGCTGATGCAGATGGCCAGGACCGCCCAGGTGCTCACCGAACTCGACGAGGCGGGCGTCCTGGTGGTGTCCCTGGTCACCGACCCCACCTACGGAGGCGTCGCCGCCTCCTACGCGACCCTCGCCGACGTCATCATCGCCGAGCCCGGCGCCCGGATGGGCTTCGCCGGGCCGCGCGTCATCCAGCAGACCACCGGCCAGCGGCTCCCCGAGGGCTTCCAGACCGCGGAGTTCCTCCTCGCGCGCGGCCTCATCGACGACGTCGTCCCCCGCGCCGCGCTCCGCCCGACGCTGGCCCGGCTGCTGCGGCTGCGCTCCGGCGGCGCCGCGGCGGACCGGGAGCGCGGGCCCGCGGTCCGCGTCGTCCGCACGGCGGACGAACTGCCGGAGCGGGACGCCTGGGAGGCGGTACGGCTGGCCCGGCACCCGCTGCGGCCCACGGCGGCCGACTACGCGGCCCATCTGCTCCAGGACTTCCACGAACTGCACGGCGACCGGCTGGCCGCCGACTGCCCGGCCGTCATCGGCGGTCCTGGCCTGCTCCACGGCAGCCCGGTCATGCTGATCGGCCACCACAAGGGCGGCCCCGGGCTGGAGGAGCGCAGGCGGCGGCACTTCGGCATGGCCACCCCGGCCGGCTACCGGAAGGCGGCCCGCCTGATGCGCACCGCCGCCAAGCTGGGCATGCCGGTGGTGACCCTCATCGACACCCCGGGCGCCAACCCGGGGCCGGAGGCGGAGAGCGGCGGCCAGGCCCTGGCCATCGCCGAGACCCTGCGGCTGATGGCCCGGCTGCCCGTGCCGGTCGTCGCCGTGATCACCGGCGAGGGCGGCAGCGGCGGCGCACTGGCGTTCGCCGTCGCCGACCGGGTCCTGGTCAGCGCCAACGGCATCTACTCCGTGATCAGCCCCGAGGGCTGCGCCGCGATCCTGTGGAAGGACCCCGGCGCCGCCCCCGCGGCGGCGGCCGCCCTGCGGCTGCACGCACGCGATCTGCTCCGGCTGGGCATCGTCGACGGTGTGGTCCCCGAGCCGCCCGACGGCGCCCACGGGGACCACGCCCACGCGGCCGCCCTCGTCGGCGGCGCGCTCTCGGCCGCCCTGGACGAACTGCGTCCCTGGGCCCCCGACCGGCTGCTGGCCGAGCGCCGCGACCGGTTCCACCGTTTCGGCCGACTGGAGGAGGAGGCAGCACCGTGACACTCCACGGCGACGACAGGACGGCCCGCCCCCCGGGCGCGGGCAAGGCCCTCAACGGAACGTCCCCCGGCAGTGCGCCGGCCGCGCTCCCGGTGCTGGATGCGGTCTGCCGCAGCGCCACCGAACTGGCCCGCTCCATGCCCACCCCGCCGCAGCGGATCAGGCTGCGGCACGGGCAGACGGCGGTCGAGATCGAGTGGCCGCAACCGCAGGCGGAGCCGCCCGCGTCCACTGCCGCGCACATTGCCGCACCCGCTCCGGCGGCGGAGGCGGCCGCGGCACCGGCGACCCCTCCCGCGGCCGCCCCCGCACCGGCGTCCTCCGCAGGCCGGGCCCAGGGCGCACCGGAGGCGCAACAGGCGCACGGAGCGCACGACTCCACGTCGCTTCACTACGTCTGCGCCCCCACTGTGGGCACCTTCTACCACGCCCCGGAACCCGGCGAGCGCCCGTGCGTGAGCCTCGGCGACCTCGTACGCCCCGGCCAGCCCGTGGGCGTCCTGGAGGTCATGAAGATGATGAGCGTCGTCGAGGCGGACGTGGCCGGCCGGGTCGTGGAGGTCGTCGTCCCGGACGGGCAGCCCGTCGAGTTCCAGCAGGCGCTGATCGCACTGGAGCCGATACCGGTGGGGGAGTGAGGGCCGGTGTTCTCCACCGTCCTGGTCGCCAACCGTGGCGAGATCGCGCTGCGGGTCGCGCGCGCCTGCCGTGAACTCGGCATCCGGACCGTCGCGGTGTACTCCACCGCCGACCGCGACTCGGCCGTCGTGCGCTTCGCCGACGAGGCCGTGCACATCGGACCGCCCCCGGCGAGGGCGAGCTACCTCAACATCCCCGCCGTCGTCGAGGCCGCCCGCCGCACCGGCGCGCAGGCCGTCCACCCCGGTTACGGCTTCCTGTCCGAGGACCCCGACTTCGCCGAGGTCTGCGAGGCCAACGGCCTCACCTTCATCGGGCCCTCCCCCGAGGTGCTGTCCCGGCTCGGCGACAAGGCCGCCTGCCGCGCGCTGATGGCCGAGGCCGGACTGCCCGTGCTGCCCGGCAGCACGGGCCCGCTGGCCGGCGCCGCCGACGCGAAGGAGGCGGCGCAGCAGACCGGTTACCCGGTGATCCTCAAGGCCGTCGCGGGCGGCGGCGGACGCGGCATGGCCGTGGTCACCGACCCGGACCGGCTGCTGGACACCTACAAGCGCACCGCGGCGCACGCCCGCGCCGTCTTCGGCGACGACCGGCTCTATCTGGAGCGGTACGTCGAGCGGGCCCGCCACGTGGAGGTGCAGGTGCTCTGCGACCGGCACGGCGCGGTCGTCCACCTCGGCGAGCGCGACTGCTCGGTGCAGCGGCACCACCAGAAGCTGGTCGAGGAGACCCCCGCCCCCGACCTGCCGGCGCGGTTGCGGTCGCAGATGTGCGACGCGGCCGTGCGCGGCGCCCGGGCGGTCGGCTACACCGGCGTGGGCACCTTCGAGTTCGTGCTCACCCCGGAGCGCGACTTCCATCTGATGGAGGTCAACTGCCGGCTCCAGGTGGAGCACCCGGTCACCGAGATGGTCACCGGGATCGACCTGGTCCGTGAGCAGATCCTGGTCGCCGCGGGCCATCCGCTGACCCTGCGCCAGGAGGACGTCGTGCACCGTGGGGTCGCCGTCGAGTGCCGGGTCAACGCCGAGGATCCCGCCCGGGACTTCGCGCCGACCCCGGGTCTGCTCACGGAGTTCGAGGTGCCCGGCGGGCCCTTCGTACGGGTGGACACCCATGCCTTCCCCGGCTGGCGGATCGGCCCCGACTACGACTCCCTGCTCGCCAAGGCCGTCGTCTGGGCCCCGGACCGGGAGCGGGCGCTGGCCCGGATGGACCGCGTCCTGGAGGAACTGCGGGTGCGCGGCGAGGGTGTGCGCACCACGGCGGGCTTCCTGCGCAAGGTGCTGGCCCGCCCGGAGTTCCGGGCGGGCCGGCACACCACCTCTCTGGTGGGGGAGATGACCGGCTAGCGGGTCACCGCGCCCCGCCGACCGTGCTGTGCAGGGCGTGCAGGTAGGCGTTGACCGGGGCCACCTCGCCCACCTGCAGCCCGGCCTCCGTCATCAGCTTCACCATGCTGTCCCGCGTGTGCTTCTGGCCGCCGACGTTCAGCAGCAGGAGCAGGTCCATGGCGGTGGTGAAGCGCATGGAGGGCGTGTCGTCGACGAGGTTCTCGATGACGATCACCTTCGCGCTGGCGCCGCCCGCTGCGACGACGTTGCGCAGCGTGCGGCGCGTGCTGTCGTCGTCCCACTCCAGGATGTTCTTGATGATGTACATGTCGGCGGCCACCGGGATGTCCACCCGGCAGTCCCCGGGCACCAGCCGGGCCCGCGCGGCGAGCGGACCGCCCTCGCGCAGCCGCGGGTCGGCGCCAGCCACGACCTTCGGCAGGTCCAGCAGCGTGCCCTGCAGGTCGGGGTGCTTCTCCAGCAGGGCGGCCAGCACGTGCCCCTGGCCGCCGCCGATGTCGGCGACCGAGCGGACGCCGGACAGGTCGAGCAGCGCCGCGATGTCCTCGGCGGACTGCCGGCTGGAGGCGGTCATGGCGCGGTCGAAGACCCGGGCGCTGTCGCGGGCGTCGTCGTGGAGGTACTCGAAGAACTCCTTGCCGAAGACCTCCGGGAAGATGTTGCGGCCGCCGCGCACCGCCTCGTCCAGCCGCGGCCAGACCTCCCACGTCCACGGCTCGGTGCACCACAGCGCGATGTAGTGCAGGGTGTTCGGGCTGTCCTTGCGGAGCATCCGGGACATCTCGGTGTGGGCGAAGCGGCCGTCCGCCTGCTGCTCGAAGACCCCGTACGCGGCCAGGGCGAGCAGCAGCCGGCGCAGCTGGCGCGGCGCCGTGTCGACCATGGCCGCGAGCTCGTCGACGGTCGAGGGCTCCTTGCCGAGCGCGTCCGGCACGCCGAGCCTGGCCGCGGCCCGTACGGCGGCGGCGCAGGCGGCGCCGAAGACGAGCTCGCGCAGGCGCATCGCCGGCGGCGTGGCGGACTCGGCGGGCGCCGCGGTCGCGGTGCCGTCCGCGTTGGTGGCTTCTGTCAAGGTCATTCCTCGCACAACCCCTTCGGTTCGGAGACGCGGCACTTGTTGTCACGGAGGACATTCACGGTGCCCTGGTCACGGTCGGCCAGATCGGCCGGGCGGTTGCCCAGGGTCGTGTTGCCCCGGACGGTGTTGCCGGTGTCGGGGGCGCCCACCACGCTGCGGAAGAGCACGATCCCGCCGGACATCGGTGAGGTGCCGTGGTTGTCCACGACCCGGTTGCGGACCACCAGGGTCCGCTCTGCCCCTGTCAGCACGATCCCGGCACCCTGGATGAAGGGGAGCCGGGCGTTGGGCGGGCAGTACTTGTTGTTCGCCGCCACGAGGTTGTCGGAGACGGTCAGGCCCCCGGCACGGGGGACGCCCTCGTCCCCGACGACGAAGACGCCGCCGCAGTTGGCGGTGATGTGGTTGTCGACGACCCCCAGGTTGCGCACCCGGCGCAGCACGACCCCGATCCGGTTGCCCGTCAGCTCGTTGCCGCTGATGCGGGCGCGCTCGGTGTCCAGCGCGCCGCCCTCCGAGTCCGCGGTGTTGGCCAGGAAGATCCCCGACTCGCCGTTCTGCCGGGAGACGTTGTCCCGCAGCAGCGTCCGCACCGAGTGCTGGACGCCGATGCCCTGGTGCCCGTTGTCCTCGGCGGTCACGTCACTGACCTCGAGACCGTCGGTCCACGAGGCGTCGACGCCGTTCTTGCGGAAGCCGGAGACCGAGAGCGACATCAGCCGCACACCGTCCAGCCCGCTCTGCTCCGTTCCGGTGACGCACAGCCCGTGGCCCGCCAGGGCGCAGGCGTTCTGGTCGCTCCGGCCGGCCGGGGTGAGGACGGTGTCGGTGCCGTGGCCGATCAGCGTCAGCCGGGGCTTGGTCACGTTGACGCTGCCCGGGTAGGTCCCGGGGAGGATCTCGATGACGTCGCCCGGCCGGGCCCGGTCCACCGCAGCCTGGACGGACTCCCCGGGCCGGACGACGAGCGCGCCCGGCGCGGCCTCGGCCCGGGGGACGGCGCACAGCCCCAGCGCGCTGACGACCGCGACCACGGCGGCCGCCTGGGGCCGACGAAGTGTCATGACTGCCGTACCTGCTTTCCGGGTGACGTCCGAGTCACCTGAAATCTGACGCTATGAGTGGTTCTGCCGTATCGCCACTCTGCCGGGGCATCAGAGGCGGCAGCGGACGGAGGGCCGCACGGGCACCACCACCCGGTGACCGAGCACGCCCGCGTCCACCGTTCCGTCGGCCGCCGCGTACCAGCGCCAATGGGCGCCCGGGACATGGCCGACCGTCAGGACCGTCCAGCCGCCGCCCTTCGGGCCCGCCAGCGTCGCCAGCACGCGGGCCTCCTCGGCGTCCGGCCGGTGCAGCAGCACGACCAGCCCCGCCGGGACCTGCGGCGCCCCCGCGCCGCGCAGCGCGGCGATCTGACGGACGCTCCGGACCCGGACCACGGCGGGCGGCCCGGGCAGGTCACGGGCACCGGGACCGACGGCGACCACCACGGTGCGGCCCGCGGGCGCCGCCTCCAACACCCCGTCCACCAGGGCGAGCACCGCGTCCCGCGCGACCGCGGGATCCCCGAGCACGCTGAGGACGCCGCCGATCCGCGCGAGGTTCACCAGCAGCTGCCCCCGGCCGACCGCGCCCAGCCTGGTCAGTTGGGGGAGCGGCCCCGGGCCGGTGGCGGCCGTCTCGGCCGGTACGAGACCCGTGCGCTCCCAGCGGGTCGGGGTCAGCGCCGTCCACGGCGCCGGGGCGGGCCCGCACGCCGAGACCGTGGCCAGCACCCGGCCAGGCTCGGCGAGCACGCCCCGCACCCGGACCGGGCTGCCGGGCCGTCCCGCCAGGGCCAGTTCACGCAGTGCGTGCCGCACCACCAGCGGGGTACGGGTGTCCGCCGCGAGCCGGCGGCCGAGCGCCGCCCGCCGGCGCCGTCGCAGCGCCCGCAGCAACGGACGGCGGCCCACGGCGAGGCCGGCCAGCAGCACCACCACGCCGACCCCCGCCGCCGCCTCGTACGGCGGCAGGCCGGCGTCACCACGGGACGGACGGGGCGCACCGGCGGCGGTCGCCGGTCCTTGTGGCACCAGCCGTACGGGGGCGGCGGGGGAGCGGCCCGCGGCGGTGCCGGGGGACGGGGCGACGGCGAACAGCAGGGCGGCCGCCGCCAGCAGGCGGACCGTCCTCATCGCGGGGCTGTACCGCATCGTTCCTCTCCTCCTGTGGACCGGCCGGGCACGCGGGGGCGTGTGACCAGACACGGCCCGCGCCGGACGGCGGTTCAATGCCGGGCCGCGCGGTGTGAGGCGGCTCACCTGAACCCGCCCCGGGCGGGGGCCGTGTCTGCCTCGAGGCACCGCGGCACGGTCGGTGGGCGGACGGAGTGAGCGGATGGCGGCAATGCGGCCCCGTACCCGGCAGAGCCGGAGCACGAGCGACGAGGCGCTCGTCAGGGCGCTCTACGAGGAACACGGCAGGGCCCTGCTCGCGTACGCGACCCGCCTCACCGGCGACCGCGCCGCGGCCGAGGACGTCGTCCAGGAGACCCTGATCCGCGCCTGGCGCCATCCCGACGCGCTGCTCAACGGCAAGGGCTCGGTGCGGGGATGGCTGCTCACCGTGGCGCGCAACATCATCACCGACCGGCACCGGGCCAGGGCCGCCCGCCCCACCGAGGTGGCCGAGTCGACGGCCACCGGGCCGGTGGAGCGCGACCACGCGGAGGCGGTGGTGGACGCCGTGGTCGTCATGGAGGCGCTGGAACGGCTCTCCGCGGACCACCGCGACGTGCTGTACGCGCTCTACTTCCGTGGGCAGAGCGTCGCCGAGGCGGCCAGGTCCCTGGGCATCCCGCCGGGCACGGTGAAGTCCCGGTCGCACTACGCCCTCAAGGCGCTGCGCGACTTCTGCCGGCAGGGGCCCGTCTATATGGGGGAGGTCGCGGCATGAGCACGGGGGAGCGGCACGACGGGGAGGCGCTCACCGCCCGTGTCCTGGGCGCGCTGAACGAGGAGGAGGCCCGCGCCGTGGACGAGCACGTCGTGTCCTGCCGGCCCTGCGCCGCCGAACTCGGGGAACTGCGCTCCCTGGCACAGGCCTTGGGCGGCGTACCGCCGGAGGCCTTCCTGGACGGCCCGCCCGAGGACGGGGAGTTGTTGCTGCAGCGGACGTTGCGTCAGGTGCGCGCCGAACGCGCGGGCGCGCGGCGCCGCCGGTGGGCGGCCGCCGGGGTCGCGGCGGCGGTGGTGGCGGCCGGTCTCCTCCAGGGCGGTGTGCTCATCGGGGAGCACCGGGCCGGGCAGGCGGTCCGGCCGCCGGCCGCGGCCACGCCGCCGGGGGCCGCCCGCACCGCCTCGGCCACCGATCCGTCCACCGGCGCCCGGTTGACCGTGCGGCTCACCCCGGCCGCCGCCTGGGTGCGGCTCCACGCCCGCGTCGGCGGCATCCCGGCGGGGGAGCACTGCCTGCTGGTCGTGGTGGCGCGGGACGGCTCCCGGCAGATCGCCGGAAGCTGGGTGGTGTCGCCGACCGGGGAGGGCCACGGCGTCAGCCTGGACGGCTCGGCGGCGGTGGCCCCGGACGACGTCGCCGCCGTGCTCGTGGAGACCGCCGACGGCACGGCCTACGTGTCGGCGAAGCCCTGACCATCCCGGGAGCCGGGGGTCAGGCGGCCTGCGATGCGGGCGCCGGAGTCGACGTGAGCGTTCAATCACCCTCGGACAGCGCGTGCGGGTTGAGGGTCCCCAGCATCCGCTGCAGGTCGGCCCGGACCCGCTCGCGCTCGTGCGGGGCGAAGGGGGAGAGGGCCTCCTCCTCCGCGGGGGCGATGGCCCGCTCGGCGTGGAGCGCGAGCTCCTCGCCCTCGGGGGTGACGCTGATCTCGATGATCCGGCCGTGCGTCGGGTGTGCCCGCCGCATCACCAGTCCGCGCTCGGCCAGCCCTTGTACGGCGGTGCCCATGGACTGCGGTGTGACCCCGCACCGGCGCGCCAGTTCGGCGCTCGACATGGCCCCGTTCACGCTCAGGCGCATCAGGGCGCTGAACTGCGCCTGGGTCAGTCGCAGCGGACGCAGTGCCTGCTCGATGCGGATCGCGTACGCCTGCGAGAGCTGCCAGATCAGATAGCCGATGTGCTCGCCGGGGTCGCGCAAGGGCATGCCGGGCGCCTTCCTTTTGTCTGTTAACTTATATAAGTCAGCTTACATGTGTTCGGGAGGAGCTTCTCCGTGGCCGACAGCGTGCTCATCACCGACGCTCAACCGCCGGCGGAGCAGCCTCCATCACGCCACCGGCACCGGCACGTCCCGGGACCGCAGACCGACGCACCGCCCGCCCGGGCGGGACTGACCGGTCCGAAGGCCGTGATCACCCCGGTGATCACGGTGCTCGTCGTCGGGCTCTCCTTCGTGAGCGTCTTCCTCGCCGCCTTCCACACGCCCACGGCGCACCGGCTGCCGGTGGCCGTCGTCGCCTCGGACCACTCGGCGGCCCTGTTCGACGTCCGCCTCCAGCGCATCGCGCCCGAGGCCTTCCAGGTCGACCGGTACCCCGACGCGGCGTCGGCCCGGCACGCCGTGGAGCACCGGCAGGCCTACGCGGCCTACCTGTCCGAGGACGGCGAGCAAGAGGTCGTCTACGCCGGCGCGAACGGCCCCGCGGTGTCCGGCCTGCTCACCCCCCTGGCATCCGTTCCGCACGGCGAGGGCCACAAGATCCCCGTGGTCGACATCCTGCCGCTGTCGTCCGGTGACAGCAGAGGGCTGTCGGTCTTCTACGCCTCCTTCGGGCTGATCCTGGCAGGGTTCCTGTTCGGCCAGCTGACCTACCAGGTCGCGCCACGGCTCTCCTTCAACCAGCGCGTCCTGAGCATCGGTCTCTTCGCCGTCCTGGGCGGCCTGGCCACCACCCTGATCGCGTGTACGGCCTTCGGCGCGATCCCCGGTTCCTTCCTCGGGATCTTCGGCGTCGTCACGCTCATGGCCGGTGCGGTCGCCGCCGCCACCGTCGCGCTCATCCGCGTCTTCGGCCCGGCCGGGGTGCTCCTGGGCTCCATCTTCATGCTCATCATCGGGAACGCCACCAGCGGCGGCGTCCTCCCGCCGTCCTTCCTGCCGCGCTGGCTGGAGCCACTGGCCTCCGTCATGCCGGCCGGTGTGGGCGTCCGTGCCATGGACGGACTCGCCTACTTCCACCACGACGGCCTGACCCGCGGGATCGTCATCCTCTGCTGCTGGATCGCGGCGAGCGTGGGCACCATGTTCCTGCTCGACCGCATCGCGTCCACCTCGGGGATCGTGCACGCGGCCACCCGCTGAGCGCGGACGGCTGCTCCCCGGGTCGTACCCCGCCCGCCTTCCCCGGGAGGACGACCGGCCGCGCCGGCCCCGGCAGGCTGGGCCCATGGCGACGACCACCACCCCCGCCGTGCCGGGACGGACGCAGGACGGCCCCGGCGCGGCCGACCGCCTGTGCCACGCGACCGGAGCGCTGCTGATCCTGTCGGGCCTGTTCCACCTCGGCGTCCTCGCGGTGGACGGCGGCCCGTGGGACGGGCCGGTGTCCTGGCGCAAGCCCGTGACCTTCGGGCTCTCCTTCGGCCTGACCCTCGTCGCGGTCGCCTGGGTCACCTCGTACCTGGACGTCGGAGCGCGCCTGCGCACCGTCCTGCTCGCCGTGTTCGCCGCCGACTGCGTGCTCGAGGTCGGCGGCATCACCTTGCAGGCGTGGCGGCACGTACCCTCGCACCTCGACATGGAGACCGGCTTCGACACCGCCGTCTCCATGACGCTCGCGGCCGGCGGCGCCGTGCTCGTCGCCGTCCTGTCGGCCTTCGCCGTCGCGTCCTTCCGGCGCCGCCCCACCGGCCCCGACGGCATGCCCCTCGCCCTGCGCTCCGGATTCGCGATCCTGCTCGTCGCCCTGCTCTCCGGCGCCGCCATGATCGCCCGCGGCGTCCACCTCACCCGCACCGGCCACCAGAGCGCCGCCTACGCCTCCACGGCCCCCCTCAAGCCCCTCCACGGCGTCAGCCTCCACGCCGTCCTCGTCCTCCCCGCCCTCGCCCGGCTGCTGTCCCGCACCCGGCTGGCCGCCCCGGCGAAGACGCGCATCCTCCGCGCCGCCGTCGCCCTCTACGTCCTCGCGGTCGCCGCGACCGGCGTGTGGGCGGTGCTCACGTACCGCTGACGTCGCCCACGGGGACGACGCTCCCGCGGTCCGGGCGGGCCGGGGTCCGGGGCGGCGTCAGCACTCGATGACGTTGACCGCGAGGCCGCCGCGGGCGGTCTCCTTGTACTTGACCTTCATGTCGGCCCCGGTCTCCTTCATGGTCTTGATGACCTTGTCGAGGGAGACGTGGTGCCGCCCGTCCCCGCGCATCGCCATGCGCGCGGCGGTGACGGCCTTGACCGCGGCCATGCCGTTGCGCTCGATGCAGGGGATCTGGACGAGCCCGCCGACGGGGTCGCAGGTGAGCCCGAGGTTGTGCTCCATGCCGATCTCGGCGGCGTTCTCGACCTTCTCCGGGCCGCCGCCGAGGACCTCGGCGAGGCCGCCCGCGGCCATGGAGCAGGCGGAGCCGACCTCGCCCTGGCAGCCGACCTCGGCGCCGGAGATGGAGGCGTTCTCCTTGAAGAGCATGCCGATCGCGCCCGCAGCGAGCAGGAAGCGGACGACGCCGTCCTCCTTCTCCGCCTCCGTCGACTGCCCGGCCACGAAGTTCACGTAGTAGTGGAGCACGGCCGGGATGATGCCGGCGGCGCCGTTGGTGGGGGCGGTGACGACGCGGCCGCCCGCGGCGTTCTCCTCGTTGACGGCCATGGCGTAGAGGGTGACCCACTCCATGGCGTGCGCCACCGTGCTGCCCTCGGCGCGCAGCTGGCGGGCGGTCGCGGAGGCGCGGCGGCGGACCTTGAGGCCACCGGGGAGGATGCCCTCGCGGGTCATGCCGGCCTTCACGCAGTCCTGCATGACCTGCCAGATCTCCAGCAGGCCCGCGCGGATCTCGGCCTCGGTGCGCCAGGCCTTCTCGTTCTCCAGCATCAGGCCGGAGATGGAAAGACCGGTCTCCCGGGTGAGCCGGAGCAGTTCGTCCCCCGTGCGGAACGGGTACTTCAGCACGGTGTCGTCGAGCTTGATCCGGTCCTCGCCGACCGCGTCCTCGTCGACGACGAAGCCGCCGCCCACCGAGTAGTAGGTCTTCTCCAGCACGGGCGCACCGCCCTCGTCGTACGCGAAGAGCGTCATGCCGTTGGCGTGGTAGGGCAGCGAGCGGCGTCGGTGCAGGATCAGGTCGTCCGAGACGGAGAACGGGATCTCGTGGACGCCGAGCAGGCTGATGCGGCCGCTGCCGCGGATGTGCTCGACCCGCTCGTCGGCGGTCTCGACGTCGACGGTGCGGGGGGAGTGGCCCTCCAGGCCCAGCAGCACCGCCTTGGGGGTGCCGTGGCCGTGGCCGGTCGCGCCGAGCGAGCCGAACAGTTCGGCGCGCACGGAGGCCACGCCCGCCAGCAGGTCGTCGTTCTTCAGCCGCTGGGCGAACATCCGCGCGGCGCGCATCGGGCCCACGGTGTGGGAGCTGGACGGGCCTATGCCGATCGAGAAGAGGTCGAAGACGGAGATGGCCACGGTGCGATGACTCCTCGGGTTCGCGGACCCCGTTGTCCGCGGGCGGCCGGCGGGATCACCGCCGGGGTGGTACGTGTTGCGGCGTGGGTGCGCCGCACCTGTTCCAGTGTGCGGGACCGCCCTCGTGGCCGGCCCCGCACACCGGGTGACGCTCGCTACTTCAGGCCGGGGTACAGCGGGTGCTTCTCGGCCAGGGCGGTGACCCGGGCGCCGAGCGCCTCGGCGGTCCCCGCGTCGAAGCCCGGCTTGAGGGCCTCGGCGATGACGTCGGCGACCTCGCGGAAGTCCTCCGCGTCGAAGCCGCGGGTGGCCAGCGCCGGGGTGCCGATGCGCAGACCCGAAGTGACCATCGGCGGACGCGGGTCGTCCGGGACGGCGTTGCGGTTGACCGTGATGCCGATCTCGTGCAGCCGGTCCTCGGCCTGCTGTCCGTCGAGCTCGCTGTGGCGCAGGTCGACCAGGACCAGGTGCACGTCGGTGCCGCCGGACAGCACCGAGACGCCCGCCCCGGTGACGTCGGGCTGCGTCAGCCGCTCGGCGAGGATCTTCGCGCCCTCCAGGGTGCGGACCTGGCGGTCCTTGAACTCCTCGGTCGCCGCGACCTTGAAGGCGACCGCCTTCGCCGCGATGACGTGCTCCAGCGGGCCGCCCTGCTGGCCGGGGAAGACCGCGGAGTTGATCTTCTTGGCGAGCTCGGCCTTGGACAGGATGACGCCGCCGCGCGGGCCGCCCAGCGTCTTGTGCGTGGTCGTGGTGACGACGTCCGCGTACGGCACGGGGGAGGGGTGCAGCCCCGCCGCCACCAGGCCGGCGAAGTGCGCCATGTCGACCATCAGGTACGCGCCGACCTCGTCGGCGATCCGCCGGAAGGCCGCGAAGTCCAGCTGCCGCGGGTACGCCGACCAGCCGGCGATGATCAGCTTCGGCCGGAACTCCTTGGCGAGGCGCTCGACCTCGGCCATGTCGACCTGACCGGTCTCGGCGTCCACGTGGTAGGCGACCACGTCGTACAGCTTGCCGGAGAAGTTGATCTTCATGCCGTGGGTCAGGTGCCCGCCGTGGGCGAGGTTCAGACCCAGGATCGTGTCGCCGGGGTTCAGCAGCGCGAACATCGCGGCCGCGTTGGCCTGCGCGCCCGAGTGCGGCTGGACGTTGGCGTGCTCGGCGCCGAACAGCGCCTTGATCCGGTCGATCGCGAGCTGCTCGACGACGTCGACGTGCTCGCAGCCGCCGTAGTAGCGACGGCCGGGGTACCCCTCGGCGTACTTGTTGGTCAGCACCGAGCCCTGGGCCTGGAGCACCGCGACCGGAGCGAAGTTCTCCGAGGCGATCATCTCAAGGGTGGACTGCTGGCGGTGCAGTTCGGCGTCGACGGCGGCGGCGACGTCGGGGTCGAGCTCGTGCAGTGAGCGGTTGAGAAGCGACATCAGGGGGGTCATCCGTCCGGAGGTCGGAGTGGACAGGGCGCAGCGGTCGGGAGGTCCCGAGCGGTCAGTTGCCGGTGAAGGCGGTGTACTCGTCCGCGGAGAGCAGGTCGGCCGGCTCCTCGGAGATCTTCACCTTGAACAGCCAGCCGCCCTCGAAGGCCGCCGAGTTCACCAGCGAGGGGTCGTTGACGACGTCCTCGTTGACCTCGGTGACCTCGCCGGAGACCGGGGCGTACAGGTCGCTGACCGACTTGGTGGACTCCAGCTCACCGCAGGTCTCGCCCGCGGCGACCGTGTCGCCGACCGCCGGGAGCTGGACGTAGACGACATCGCCGAGGGCGTTCGCCGCGTGCTCGGTGATGCCCACCGAGGACACACCGTCCGCGTCGGCGGCCGAGACCCACTCGTGCTCCTTGCTGTACCGCAGCTGCTGAGGGTTGCTCATGGCGTGAATTCTCCTGGATGACGGTATGTGCTGGTGAACGGCTGTCTTGACAGGTGGGACGGCTGTGCCGGATGTGACCGGTGCCTCAGCGCTGCCGCTTGTAGAACGGTAGGGCGACCACCTCGAACGGCTCATGCGTACCGCGGATGTCCACGCCCACGCCGGAGGCGCCCGGGGTGGCGTGCGCGGCGTCCACGTAGGCCATGGCGATCGGCTTGCCCAGGGTCGGGGACGGGGCGCCGGAGGTGACCTCGCCGACCACCTCGCCGCCCGCCACCACCGGGTAGCCCGCGCGGGGGACCCGGCGGCCCTGCGCGACCAGGCCGACCAGCTTGCGCGGCGGCGCGGCCTCGGCCTTCGCGGCGGCGGCGGTCAGGGCCTGCCGGCCCACGAAGTCACCCGGCTTGTCGAACTTCACGACCCGGCCGAGCCCGGCGTCGAAGGGGGTGAGCGCGGTGGTCAGCTCGTGCCCGTACAGCGGCATGCCCGCCTCCAGGCGCAGCGTGTCGCGGCAGGACAGGCCGCACGGCACCAGGCCGGCGTCCGCGCCCGCCTCGGTCAGCGCCTGCCAGAGCTTCTCCGCGTCGGCCGGGGCGACGAACAGCTCGAAACCGTCCTCGCCGGTGTAGCCCGTGCGGGCGATCAGCGCGGGGACGCCGGCGACGGTGCCGGGCAGGCCCGCGTAGTACTTCAGCCCGTCCAGGTCGGCGTCGGTGACCGACTTGAGGATCCCGGGGGACTCCGGGCCCTGGACGGCGATCAGCGCGTACGCGTCCCGGTCGTCGCGGACGGCGGCGTCGAAGCCCGCCGCGCGCTCGGTCACCGCGTCCAGGACGACCTGGGCGTTGGAGGCGTTGGCGACGACCATGTACTCCTGGTCGCCGAGGCGGTAGACGATCAGGTCGTCGAGGATGCCGCCGTCCGGCGCACAGATCATCGTGTAGCGCGCACGGCCCACGGCCAGCGCCGAGATGTGGCCGACCAGCGCGTGGTCCAGGGCCTCGCCCGCGGCCGGACCGGTGACCGTGATCTCGCCCATGTGGGACAGGTCGAAGAGACCGGCCCGGGTCCGCACGGCGGTGTGCTCGTCGCGCTCGCTGGCGTACCGCAGCGGCATGTCCCAGCCCGCGAAGTCGGTCATGGTGGCGCCGAGGGCGCGGTGCAGCGCGTCCAGTGCGGTACGGCGGGGTTCACTCATCGGGCGGGCTCCCAAGGCAAGGAAACGACGGATAGGGCCATGACGGGCAGGCCCTCCCCATCTGTCATCGGAACCTGAGAGGTTCACCTGGACCCTCCGAGCGGAGGAGTCCCGGTTTGCACCTTGGGTGGGACGGCGCCCCGTCGGCCGGGGCGGACTCGTCCGCTTTTCAGATGTGCCTCGGACGCGCGGTATCTGTGCCTGAGAGATTCAAGGGAGGACTTGCTCCTTCGGCGCCCCACCCCGCCGTAGCGGTGCGGAAACTCTCCCGCGCGGCCTCGAACGGCCGGTATGAGATTGAGGCCGCCATCATTGCACGGGCTCCCGCCGTTGTCGCGATCGCGTCCCGGATGTCCCGGTCCGGTTCCGATCCGGTAGTAACCCCGCCGTTCCTCTGGGTAGGCAAAGACACAGGATTTACCATTTCTTGAACGTCGGACCCGGAGGCGAGCTGTGCGGTGGCAGAGTGCGTATGCGACGGCCGGAGGCCCGGCCGTGTCCCGGCCGGTACCGGCGCGGGCCGGGGGAGCGCGCCGCGGGGGCCGGGCCGTGCGGCCGCGCCGGCTCCTCGACCTGCGGCGGGGGCGCCGGCCCGTGCGCACCCTGCGCTACCCGGCGGGCGACGTGCTGGTCGTCTCCGGCCTCCCGGGCGGCGGGAAGAGCACCCTCATGCGGCGCGCGACGGGCGGTGCCCGCCTGATCGACTCTCAGGACGTACGGGAACGCTGGCAGGCCCGGCTGCCGCGGCAGCTGCCGTACGCCCTCTACCGCCCCCTGGTGCGGATCGCGCACTACGCGGGGTTGTGGCGGGCGCTGCGCTCCGGCGACAGCGTCGTCCTGCACGACTGCGGCACCCTGCGCTGGGTGCGCGCCTGGGTCGCCCGTCAGGCCCGGCGCCGCGGGCGGGGCATGCACCTGGTGCTGCTGGACGTCCCCTTGCGGACCGCGCTGGACGGCCAGCGCGAACGCGGCCGGGGGGTGTCGACGTACGCCATGGTCCGGCACCGCAACGCCTCCCGCCGCCTGCTGGCGGAGGCGGAGGCCGGCCGGCTGCCCGCGGCGTGCGCCTCGGTGGTCCTGCTGGACCGCGAAGCGGCCCGGGAGCTCGAGGCCATCGACTTCGACGGCTGAGCGGCCGGGCCGCGACGCGTGAGGGACGGTACCGCTACGGAACCTGCGGTTCCGCCGCGCCCTCCGGCGAGAGCTGCCCGTCGGGCGAGAGCTGCCCGTCGGGCGAGAGCTGCTGCCCCTGGTCGTTCAGGGGGAGCGGCAGCGGGATCGGCAGCGGCAGTGCGCCGGTGAGCAGCTTCGGCACCGCCAGCAGCAGGGCCTGCAGGTCGGCGACGACGGTGGCGACACCGGCCGTCACACCCGCGAGGTCCTTGGCCAGCACCTTGGCCAGCAGGTCCGTGACGTCCTGGACCAGCTTGGTGAGCGCGTTCTTGACGTCGGTGACGGCGTCCGCGGCGCCCTGGTCGCCCGGCCCGCCGATCTGGTCGACGGCGCTCAGGTCACCCGGCTGGCCGGGATCGGCCGGCTCCGGGCCCGGTTGTGGCGCGCCCGGATCGTAGGCCGACGGGTCGGTGACACCGGGAGATACCGCACCAGCCTGGTCGAGAACCGAGGCCAGCTGCTGGCTCGCCTCTTCCAGACCCCTGCGGAGTTCCTCCAGTTTCGCCGAGTCAGGGGCTTCGACCTGGGCTTCCTGGGTGAGCTTGGCACCGATGGACAGCGTGTCACCCAGCTTGGCGATGAGTTCGGCGTTGCCCGTCTGCGCCGCGCGGGCGGCGAGGTGCTCGACCTCGACGGCCGTGCTCCGGGTGGGGGCGTGGGCACTCGCGACACCGCCGGTGAGGCCCATCGTCAGCGAGGCGCAGACAGCCGCCGCTATGAGGGTGGAGTTGATCCTGGTGATGCGCATGTCGAGATATCTCCCGGTTGAGGGTTTTCTCCTTGCTCGTCCTACCTTCGGAGCCGTAGTGACGCTTCGCAACCGGACGATCGCATCGTGTGACGACCGCGGGATGCGGGGGTCGCGCGCGCCCGTCGCCGGATAGGGTTTCCACGGAGCGCACCACCACAGGAAATTGCGAGGCGAGACGCAGTGAACATCCCGGGGCAGCGGATACCGGACGGCTTCGCCCCGGCGGGCCACGGTGGGGGCGGCTGGCCCGCCAACGAACTCGAGGAAGTGCTCTCCGCGGCACTCGGCGACCCGGGTGCCACGGCCCGCGTCCTGGAGGTACTCGGGCGCTCGCAGTTGTGGATCCCGCTGCCGAACGGCGGCGGCCCCGACAGCACCGACCTCGACCTGCCGACCCTCGAACTCGAAGGCGGCGTCTACGTGCCGGTCTTCAGCTCCGAACAGCAGTTCCTCGCCGCCGGTTCCGGCATGAGCTTCGCCGTCGCCCCCGCCCGCGAGTTCGCCCGCGGGCTGCCCCCGCAGCTCGGGATCGCCGTGAACCCCGGTGGCGCGGTGGGCATCCCGCTGCCGCCCGCCGCCGTGATGGAGCTGTGCCGCACCGACCGCGAGCCCGGCACCCCGACCGGGGCCCGGGTCCGGCTGTGGGAACCCTCGCCGGACGAGGAGCCGGTCGACTTCCTGGCCGCCGCCGCGGGCGAGTTCGCCGTGCTCCCCGTCGTGCTCTCCGCCCGCCGCGCGCTGGCCAGCGTCGAGGGCGATCCCGCCACGCTCTTCGTCGGCGTCGAGCTCGACCGCTGGCAGGAGGAGGACCGGGCCGCCGCCATGGCCGCCCTCGGACGCGCGCTCGGCGCCGTACCGCTGCCCTGGCAGGTCAACCTCGTGCTGCTGGACGTCGCACAGGACCCCATCGGCGACTGGATGCTGGAGCGCGTGCGACCCTTCTATGTCGGCACGGGCGCATAACCTGGGTCCGACACGACACCCGAGGCATTCGGCGAAGCAGACGACGCGGACGAGGCAGACGCGGAAGGGCGGGACACGTGAGCGCCGGCGTGGGAGGGGGCGGGGGCCTGGAGCATGCGCTCCGGCAGGTGACGCCCGGTAGGTACGACGCCTACGAGGAAGTGCTGCGGACCCTCGCCGACAGCCAGGTGTGGATGCTGCTCTGGCAGGGCACCCCCGGCGGGGCGGACGCGCAGTACGGCAACATGGAGGTCGCCGGCCACGGCTACGCGCCCTGCGTGACCTCACCGCAGGAGTTCTCCGCCTGCGGCTGGAACCGGGCCCACGAGGTGGTCTCCGGTCGGGAGATCGCGGCCTCGCTCTTCCCCGACCGGTGGGGCCTGTGGCTCAACCCGCACACCCCCGGCGGCGGCGTCGGCATCCCCTGGCTCGACCTGCGGCGCGTCTGCCTCGGGCTCGACCGCTCCCCGGCCGGACCGCTGCGGATCGGCGAACCGGCGCTCCAGATCCCCCAGTACTACGCCCTGTTGTCCCAGCAGGCCCATCGCACCCCGGCCGTCCGCTCGCTGCGGCGCGCATGGGTCCAGCCCGCGCTGGGCGAGCCGTACCTCGCGATCGGCGTCGACCTCTACGACGCCGGGCCCCAGGCCGCGGAAACGGTGCGCCTGATGATGCAGTCCGCCCTCGGGGCGGTGCCGCAGGGGCTGCCGGTCGCCACGGTCGCGCTCACGGACGAGTACGACCCGGTGGGCATGTGGATGCGGGCCTCCGCGCAGCCCTTCTACTCCCGCGACGCCCACGGCGCACCGGGTGCGCCCGGTGTCCCCGGTACGACGTACGGCTGGGCCCCCCAGCCCTACTGACGCCTCCGGCGGTTTCCGCCGTCCGGTGCGTCGGTCCGCCGGCGGCTTGCGCGCCGTCGCGCCTGCGGCGGACTTTTCCCGCCCGCCCACCCGTGCGGCGCCGTCGGCGGCAACGGGCGGGCGGGAGACAGCCCACCACGACCCGCCCCGCACGGCGCGCCGCAGGCCACCCCTCACAGGACCGCGTCGATGAGCCCCAGCGGCGGGCTCCCCAGCTCCAGCAGCGCCCCGTGGAACCGCTGCAGCGAGAACTCGGGCCCCCAGGCGCGCCTGGCCCGCTCGCGCAGCCGCATGATCTCCAACTTGCCCCAGGTGTAACGGCCGTACGCCGCGTCGAAGGTGCCGCGCCGTGCCTCGGAGGCCGCGCCGGCCCGGGCGAGGTGGGCGTCCCGCATGAAGCGCTGCGTGGCGTCCTCCAGCGTCATCGCCCCCGTGTGCAGCCCGATCGCGCACGCGAGCCGGGTGACGCGTACGAGCGCCTCCAGGGCGACGCCGATCGCGAAGCGGGGGTCGCGGGCCCGGAAACCCTCCTCGAGGCAGACCTCCTCGACGTAGTGCGCCCAGCCCTCGCAGAAGGACAGCGAGTGCAGGACCCGCCGTACCTGCGTGGGTGCGTGCCGCAATGCCCTGCCGTGGGCGAAATGGCCGGGCGCCACCTCGTGGACGGTGATCGCCGGCAGGCTCGTACGGCTGAAGACCGAGAGCCACTCCTCGCGTTCCTCCTCCGGCCAGTCCGGCTCCGGCGGGGTGACGTGGTACCAGGAGGCGGAATCGGGCTCCTCCGGGGCGGCCCAGGTCATCATCGCCATGGACCAGCGGCGCGACGGCGGCGCCGGCCCGACGAGGCAGTCGCCGTCGAGCCAGGGCACGAGCCCCCGCTGCCGGGTGAACTCGATGACCTCGTCCGTGAGCCGGGCGGCCTCGGGGATGACCCCGTCTGCGTCCGGATGGTCGGCGAGCAGCCGGGGGATGAGCTCGTCCACGGTGGCCTTGGGGTCCAGTCGTCCGCAGGACTCCGTGAGGAGCCCGGTGAGCCGGTCCCGCTCGCGCTCGGCCTCGTCGGCGAGTGCCGACAGGTCGACCCGCAGGCCCTCCTGACTGCCCATCAGGAGCGTCAGCGCCTCCCCGCCGAGCCGTGGGTCGGGGTCGCCGGTCTCCGCGGCGCGGGCGATGTGGTCGACCAGCCGGGCGTGCGCGGCGAGCGCGGGACCGGCCTCCGGCTCCCGGTCCGGATCGAGGTCGGCGGCCAGGCCGCGGACCGCCCCGAGGAGTGCCCCGGCGACCGGCGCGCTCACCCGGTCGAGCGATGCGATGGCGGCGTCGACGGCGTCCGGCCACTGCTGGAGGTGGCGGCTGCGGGCCTGGGCCAGCTCCTCGCGGGGCGCGTACTCGCGGTCGTACGCGGTGAGTTCGAGGTTGGACAAATGCGGATATGGGTCACGCCGGTGCAGTTCCAGCTCGCCGTACTGGACCTTGAGGGTGTCCTCGAAGACCGACAGGTGCCGCTCGTCGTGGGGGTCGGGAAGGGCCGGTTCGCGCAGCCGGGCGTGGGCGAGCGAGGACAGTCCGCGGCGGACGCCGTCGGGTGACAGGTCCTGCACCTGGCCGTCGTACTCGTGGAGTCCCGCCATCTCCCTGACCACGGGGACCATCAGGTCGCACACCGAGCGAAGCCGATCATTCATGGCATCGAAGGTAGCGACTCCTCTTGCATCGCGGCGATCTGTCAACGCGCGTAACACTGCGGTAATAACGGACGAAGGCTCACCACATCACGGTTGCGCATCGCTTCCCTGTGGGGTCTGGCGCGTGATCCACGCCCCATGAAGACTCGCGCACCAAGGCCGCTCACACGTCGCCTTAACGATTCATCACAAGCCAAACACACAGCCCAGCGCCACCGCACCACCATCAAGAGCTGCGCCCGACATGGTCGGTCCGCTCCGTCGACCCGGGCGGACGGCCAGGCGAAGCCGGCCACCGCCGGCAGGGGGATGCACGAGGAGACATGACAGCACCGCTGCACGACACCGCCGAGACGGCCGTCGCCGACGTCGCCGCCGACATACCCGCGAAGGCCATCGAGGGGCGTTCGCCCGGGCGTATCGCCTGGATGCGCCTCAAGCGCGACAAAGTGGCGCTGGCAGGCGGCGTGATCGTCGTCTTCCTCATCCTGGTCGCGATCTTCGCCCCCCTCATCGTCAGCGCCCTCGGTCATCCGCCGAACGACTTCCACGAGAACAAGATCGACCCGCTCTTCGGCACCCCCACCGGCAAGTGGGGCGGCATCAGCGGGGATTACCTCTTCGGTGTGGAGCCGGTCAACGGCCGCGACGTCTTCAGCCGCATCGTCTACGGGACGCGGATCTCCCTGCTGGTGGCCTTCCTGTCGGCGGTCGTCGCGGTGGTCCTCGGCACCTTCTTCGGCATCATGGCCGGTTACTTCGGCGGCTGGGTCGACGCCGCCATCGGCCGCGTGATGGACGTCCTCCTGGCCTTCCCCCAGCTGCTCTTCATCATGTCCCTGGTCTCGGTCATGCCGAACTCGCTGCTGGGCTTCAGCGGCACCGGCGTGCGCATGGGCGTCCTGGTCGTCGTCATCGGGTTCTTCGGCTGGCCGTACGTCGGGCGCATCGTCCGCGGCCAGACCCTGAGCCTGAGGGAACGCGAGTACGTCGACGCTGCCCGCAGCCTCGGTGCCGGCCGCGGCTACATCCTCTTCCGGGAACTGCTGCCCAACCTCGTCGCCCCGATCACCGTCTACGCGACGCTGATGATCCCGACGAACATCCTCACCGAGGCCGCCCTGAGCTTCCTCGGGGTCGGCGTGAAGCCGCCCACCTCGTCGTGGGGACAGATGCTGTTCAAGGCGCTGTCCTTCTACGAGACGGACCCGATCTTCATGCTGATCCCGGGCCTGGCGATCTTCATCACCGTGCTCGCCTTCAACCTCTTCGGTGACGGCGTACGGGATGCGCTGGACCCGAAGGGCTCCCGCTAGCCCTCGCACACCGCCCCTGCCATTCCCGTCAGGTGGCTTCTCACCGAGAAGGACCGCAGGTCCGCCGAAAGTCGCGGACCGCGAATCACGGAGGTTACGAAAAAGTGACATCCCCACGCTCATCGAGGCGCAGGCTGGCCGCAGGGACGGCCGTCGTGGTCGCCGCACTGCTGTCCACCGCCGCTTGCGGCGGCGGAGGCGGCGGTGGCGGCAAGTCCGACGGCAACGCCAAGGCCCCCGGATTCAACGCCGCTGTCAACAAGGTGGCGAACGCGTCCGACAAGAAGGGCGGCACGCTCAAGTTCATCGGCACGCAGGACGCCGACTCCTGGGACCCGCAGCGTGGCTACTACGGCTTCATGTGGGACTTCGCCCGGTACTACACCCGTCAGCTGGTCTCCTTCACCCCGGAGCCGGGTCTGGGCAGCACCACGCTGAAGCCGGACCTCGCGACCGGCCTCGCGAAGGTCAGCGACGGCGGCAAGACCTACACGTACACCCTGAAGGACGGCCTGAAGTGGGAGGACGGCTCCCCGCTGACCTCCAAGGACGTCAAGTACGGCATCGAGCGCATCTGGGCGCAGGACGTCATCTCCGGCGGCCCGATCTACCTGCAGCAGGTGCTCGACCCCAAGGGTGAGTACAAGGGCCCGTACAAGGACACCTCGCCCGACAAGCTCGGTCTGAAGGCCATCGAGACGCCGGACGACAAGACCATCACCTTCCACCTGGCGACGCCGAACAGCGACTTCGAGCAGATGCTCGCGATGCCGTCCGGCTCCCCGGTCCCCGCGGCCAAGGACACCGGCGCGAAGTACGGCCTCAAGCCGTTCTCCAGCGGCCCGTACAAGTTCGAGTCGTACACGCCGAACAAGTCGATGGTCCTGGTCCGCAACACCAACTGGAGCGCGTCCACCGACGACCTCCGCAAGGCGCTGCCGGACAAGATCACGGTCACCCTGACCACCAACGCCGACGACATGGACAAGCGCCTGATCAACGGCGACTACGACCTGGACCTCAACGCCACCGGCGTCGGCCAGGCCGCGCGCGCCGAGGTGCTCGGCAAGAACAAGGGCAACGCCGACAACCCGGACACCGGCTTCATCCGTTACGCGGTCTTCCCGACCACGGTCAAGCCGATGGACAACATCCACTGCCGCAAGGCGGTCATCCTCGCGGCCGACCACAAGTCGCTGCAGACCGCCCGTGGCGGCCCGCAGGCCGGTGGCGCCATCGCCCCCAACATGCTCCCGCTGGGCATCAAGGGCGCCGACGCCAACTACGACCCGTACAACGTCCTGAAGGACACCTCGGGCAACGTCGAAGAGGCCAAGAAGGAGCTCAAGGCCTGCGGCCAGCCCAACGGCTTCAAGACCACGATCGCGGTCCGCAACAACAAGCCGATCGAGATCGCCACGGCCGAGTCGCTGCAGGAGTCGCTGAAGAAGGTCGGCATCACCACCGAGCTCGACGAGTTCGACGGTGCGCAGACCTCCGGCAT
This sequence comes from Streptomyces sp. PA03-5A, assembly GCF_033792725.1. Lineage (NCBI taxonomy): Bacteria > Bacillati > Actinomycetota > Actinomycetes > Kitasatosporales > Streptomycetaceae > Streptomyces > Streptomyces sp. PA03-5A. The sequence continues at coordinate 55,573 of NZ_JARAVL010000041.1, forward strand.
CATCGGTGCCCCGAAGACGGTCAAGTCGAAGAACTACGGCATCATCATCATGGGCTGGGGCGCCGACTTCCCGTCGGGCCAGGGCTTCCTCCAGCCGCTGGTCGACAGCCGGTTCATCCTGGAGAGCGGCAACAACAACTTCGCCGAGATCAAGGACAAGTCGATCGACGGCCTGTTCGACCAGGCGCTGCAGCAGACCGACCCGAACGCCGCGGCCGATCTGTACAAGCAGATCAACCAGAAGGTCTCCGAGGGCGCGTACTACCTGCCCTTCACCTTCGAGAAGAACATCATCTGGCGCAGCTCCCGCCTGACCAACGTCTACACGGCCGACGCGTACAACGGCCGCTACGACTACGCGTCGCTGGGCGTGCAGTAACAACCCTCGAATCGATCGAGTGCCACACCCGCTAGGCACGAAGGGCAGGTGATGGCCGCGTGCGGCGGCCCGGGGAACCCCCGGGCCGCCGCCGGGCCGAGCACAGTGCTTGCATACATCATCCGGCGACTGTTCGCTGTCGTCGTCATGTTGCTGGTCATCACGTTGGTGACCTTCGGGATCTTCTTCCTGATCCCCAAATGGGTCGGAGTCGACCCCGCCACCTACTTCATCGGGAAGCAGGCGGATCCGGCCTCCCTCGAGGGCATTCGGAAGAAGATGGGCCTCGACGATCCCATCCTCGTGCAGTTCGGCAAGTTCCTGTGGGGGCTGTTCGCCGGGCGTGACTACGCCAACGGCGCGGACGTCACGCACTGCCCCGCTCCTTGCTTCGGCTACTCCTTCCGCAACGAGCAGGCGATCTGGCCGGTCCTGACGGACCGTCTCCCGGTGACCCTGCAGCTGGCCGCCGGCGCCTGCGTCATCTGGGTGATCGTCGGCGTTGGCACCGGTGTCGTCTCCGCCCTCAAGCGCGGCTCCGTACTGGACCGCTCCCTGATGACGGTGGCGCTGGCCGGCGTCTCGCTCCCCATCTACTTCACCGGCATGATCGCCCTCGCGGTGGTCGTCTACGGGCTCGGATGGATCGACGGCCAGTACGTGCCGTTCGGTGATTCACCATCCGGCTGGTTCGGCGGCATGCTCCTGCCCTGGATCACGCTCGCGTTCCTCTACGCCGCCATGTACGCCCGGATGACCCGGGCCACCATGCTCGAGATCATGGGCGAGGACTACATCCGCACCGCGCGTGCCAAGGGCCTGCGCGAGCCGGTCGTCATCGGCAAGCACGCCATGCGCTCGACGATGACCCCGGTGCTCACCATCCTCGGCATGGACCTCGGCGCCCTCGTCGGCGGCGCGATCCTCACCGAGACGACGTTCAGCCTGCCCGGCATCGGCCAGGCGGCGGTGAAGGCGATCTCGGACAAGGACTTCCCGCTGATCCTCGGCGTCACGCTGATCGCGGCCGTCGCCGTGGTGGTGGCCAACCTCCTCGTAGACCTGCTGTACGCCGTCGTCGACCCGCGCGTGAGGCTGTCATGACCGACCTCCCCATCCAGAAGTCCGGCACCGGGGCGGATGCCGCGCCGAACGAGCCGGTGGCCGGGAAGGCGGGGCAGCCCGCGGCGTTCCTGGAGGTCCGCGACCTCAAGGTGCACTTCCCGACCGACGACGGTCTGGTGAAGTCCGTCGACGGCCTCTCCTTCCAGCTGGAGAAGGGCAAGACCCTCGGCATCGTCGGCGAGTCCGGCTCCGGCAAGTCGGTGACGTCCCTGGCGATCATGGGTCTGCACCGGGCCGGCCAGTACGGCCGCAGCAGGGCCCGGATGTCCGGCGAGATCTGGCTCGACGGCAAGGAACTGCTCTCGGCCGACCCGGACGAGGTCCGTCGGTTGCGCGGCAAGGACGCCGCGATGATCTTCCAGGACCCGCTGTCCGCGATGCACCCCTACTTCACCGTCGGCGCGCAGATCGTCGAGGCGTACCGGGTGCACCACGACGTGTCCAAGGCCGTGGCCCGCAAGCGCGCGATCGAGATGCTCGACCGCGTCGGCATCCCGCAGCCCGACAAGCGCGTCGACGACTACCCGCACCAGTTCTCCGGGGGCATGCGGCAGCGCGCGATGATCGCCATGGCGCTGTCCAACAACCCCGACCTGCTCATCGCGGACGAGCCGACCACCGCGCTCGACGTGACCGTGCAGGCGCAGATCCTGGACCTCATCCGGGACCTGCAGAAGGAGTTCGGCTCCGCGGTCATCATCATCACCCACGACCTCGGCGTCGTCGCCGAGCTCGCGGACGACATCCTGGTGATGTACGGCGGACGCTGCGTGGAGCGCGGACCGGCCGACAAGGTCTTCTACGAGCCGCAACACCCCTACACCTGGGGCCTGCTCGGCTCGATGCCCCGCCTGGACCGTGAGCGCACCGAACGGCTCAACCCGGTCAAGGGCTCGCCGCCGAGCCTCATCAACATTCCGTCCGGCTGCGCCTTCCACCCGCGCTGCCCGTACGCGGAGCTCACCGGCGGCGCCAGCACCACCGTCGTTCCGGAACTGCGCGAGGTCGGCAGCCGGCACCACGCCGCGTGCCACCTGGGCGCGGCGGACCGGGAGCGCATCTGGACCGAAGAGATTGCGCCGAAGCTGTGAAAGGCCAGGAGATGACGATCCCCCAGCAGTCGACCGCCGACGGGTCGGATGCGCTGCTCAAGGTGAGCGGCCTGGTCAAGCACTTCCCGATCACCAAGGGTCTGCTGCGGCGCCAGGTCGGCGCGGTCAAGGCCGTCGACGGCATCGACTTCCACGTCAACCCCGGGGAGACCCTCGGCGTGGTCGGCGAGTCCGGCTGCGGCAAGTCCACCATGGGCCGGCTGATCACCCGGCTGCTCGAACCGACCGGTGGGAAAATCGAGTTCGAGGGCCGGGACATCACGCACCTGGGCACCGCGGGCATGCGCCCGCTCCGCCGCGACGTGCAGATGATCTTCCAGGACCCGTACTCCTCCCTCAACCCGCGGCACACCGTCGGCACCATCGTCGGCGCGCCGTTCCGGCTGCAGAAGGTGCAGACGGAGAACGGGGTGAAGAAGGAGGTGCAGAACCTCCTGGAACTGGTCGGCCTCAACCCCGAGCACTACAACCGCTACCCGCACGAGTTCTCCGGCGGTCAGCGGCAGCGCATCGGCATCGCCCGCGCGCTGGCGCTCAAGCCCAAGCTCGTGGTCGCGGACGAGCCGGTGTCGGCGCTCGACGTCTCCATCCAGGCCCAGGTGGTCAACCTCCTGGACGACCTGCAGAGCGAGCTCGGCCTGACCTACGTGATCATCGCGCACGACCTGTCGGTCATCCGGCACGTGTCGGACCGCATCGCGGTCATGTACCTCGGCAAGATCGTCGAGGTCGCCGACCGCGAGGACCTGTACACCAAGCCGATGCACCCGTACACCAACGCGCTGCTCTCCGCGGTGCCGGTGCCGGACCCGAAGCGGCGCGCCAAGCGCGAGCGGATCCTGCTGACCGGCGACGTCCCGTCGCCGATCGCCCCGCCGCCCGGCTGCCGCTTCCACACCCGCTGCTGGAAGGCGACCGAGGTCTGCAAGACCACGGAGCCCCCGCTGGCCACCCTGGCCACCGGGCACCAGGTGGCCTGCCACCACCCGGAGAACACCGGCGACTCCGGCAGCGGCGCGGCCGGGAAGACGGCCGAAAAGGCCTAGCCACCCACCCGGCACAATGGGGCCGGTGCAAACCGAACTGTTCAGCCACTCCGTCCAGCACGTGCTCGATCTCGTCGGAATCTTCGTCTTCGCGATCTCCGGCGCGCTGCTCGCCGTACGCAAGAACTACGACGTCTTCGGCATGGCGGTCCTCGCAGAGGTCACCGCGCTGGGCGGAGGGCTGATCAGGGACCTGATCATCGGGGCGGTCCCGCCGGCCGCCTTCACCGACCTCGGCTACTTCCTGACCCCGCTGATCGCCACCACGGTGGTGTTCTTCCTGCACCCCCAGGTCGAGCGGATCAACACCACCATCAACATCTTCGACGCCGCCGGCCTCGGCCTCTTCTGCGTCGCCGGCACCACCAAGGCCTATGACTACGGCCTCAACCTCACCGCCTCCGCCACCCTCGGGCTCGCCACCGCCGTCGGCGGCGGCGTCCTGCGCGACCTGCTCGGCAACGAGGTCCCCTCCCTGCTGCGCTGGGACCGCGACCTGTACGCGGTGCCGGCCATCGTGGGGGCCACCGTCGTGGTCGTGCTCATCAAATTCGAGGCCCTGACCCCCGGCACCGGGGTGCTCGCCGTCATCAGCGCCTTCGTCCTCAGGCTGCTGGCCATGCGCTTCCACTGGCGCGCCCCCCGTGCCTGGCACCGGCGCACCACCGCGGCGGAGGAGCTCCACCTGTAGCGGGGCACCACCCGGCGCGGTGGGCCCCGGGACGGGCCTCGGTCCGGGAGGGGGCCGCGGCGCCCGTAGAATCACGCTCATCATGGCCTACCTCGACCACGCCGCCACGACCCCGATGTTGCCCGAGGCCGTCGAGGCGATGACCGCGCACCTCGCCGTCACGGGCAACGCATCCTCCCTCCACGCGGCCGGCCGCCGGGCCAGGCGCACGGTGGAGGAGTCCCGGGAGTCCCTGGCCGCCGCGCTCGGCGCCCGCCCCAGCGAGATCGTCTTCACCGCGGGCGGCACCGAGGCCGACAACCTGGCGGTCAAGGGTCTGTACTGGGCCCGCCGCGACGCCGACCCCCGGCGCACCCGGGTCCTCGCCAGCCCCGTCGAGCACCACGCCGTCCTCGACGCCGTCGACTGGCTCGCCACGCACGAGGGCGCCCGGGTCGAGTGGCTTCCGGTCGACGCCTACGGCCGCGTCCACCCCGAGGCCCTGCGCGAGGCCATCGCCCGCGACCCGGGTGATGTGGCCCTCGCCACGGTGATGTGGGCCAACAACGAGGTCGGCACGATCTTCCCGGTGGCGGAACTCAGCGCGGTGGCCCGGGAGTTCGAGGTGCCGCTGCACTCCGACGCCGTCCAGGCCCTCGGGCAGGTCGAGGTCGACTTCGCGGCGTCCGGGCTCGACGCGATGACCGTCACCGGGCACAAGGTCGGCGGGCCGTACGGCGTCGGGGCACTGGTGCTCCGGCGCGAGATCGGCCCGGTCCCCCTCCTCCACGGCGGCGGCCAGGAGCGCGGCGTACGCTCCGGCACGCTCGACGTCCCCGCGGTCGCCGCGTTCGCCGTTGCCGGGACGCTCGCCGCGCAGCGGCGCGAGGACTTCGCCCGGGAGATCGGCGCCCTGCGCGACGACCTGGTCGCCCGGGTCCGCGAAGCCGTCCCCGAGGCCATCCTCAACGGTGACCCCGCCCCCGGCGGCCGCCTCCCCGCCAGCGCCCACTTCTCCTTCCCCGGGTGCGAGGGGGACTCCCTGCTGATGCTGCTCGACGCCCAGGGCATCGAGTGCTCCACCGGGTCCGCGTGCACCGCCGGCGTCCCCCAGCCCAGCCACGTCCTCCTCGCCATGGGCGCCGACCCCGACCTCGCGCGGGGCTCCCTGCGCTTCTCCCTCGGGCACACCTCGACCGCGGAGGACGTCGCCGTCCTCGGCGAGGCGATCGCCCCCGCCGTGGCCCGCGCCCGCAGCGCGGGCCTGATGTAGCGCCCGCGGCGGGCCATCCGTGGTGCGGTGCGCCGGTCCGTCGGCGGCTGCGTGCCCGTGTGTTCGCGGTGCCGGCGGTGGCGGTCAGTCGGCGGCCCGCGCGCCGTTGCGCCCGCGGAGGGCTTCTCCCGCCCGCCCACCCGTGCGGTGCCGTGGGCGGGTGCGGGTGCGGGTGCGGGTGGCCCCGGTGGGTGGCGCCTCTTTGCGGGCGGCTTGCGGACAGGGCCGGGCCGCTCGCCCCGCGTTCACGAAGACCGGCCCCGCAGGACGCCCCGGGGGCGCCGTACTCTAGGAGGCGCTATGACTGACTTCCCCGGTGCACCCACAGGCCCTGGCGACGGCCGTCGCCTCCGCGTGCTCGCCGCGATGAGCGGTGGCGTCGACTCGGCCGTGGCGGCCGCCCGCGCCGCCGATGCGGGGCACGACGTCACGGGCGTGCACCTCGCCCTGTCCGCGAACCCGCAGTCGTTCCGCACCGGAGCCCGCGGCTGCTGCACGATCGAGGACAGCCACGACGCCCGCCGCGCCGCGGACGTCATCGGCATCCCCTTCTACATCTGGGACCTCGCCGACCGCTTCCGCGCGGACGTCGTCGACGACTTCGTCGCCGAGTACGCCGCGGGCCGCACGCCCAACCCCTGCCTGCGCTGCAACGAGAAGATCAAGTTCGCCGCGCTGCTCGACAAGGCGATCGCCCTCGGCTTCGACGCCGTGTGCACCGGCCACTACGCCACCGTCGTGGCCAACCCCGACGGCTCCCGCGAGCTGCACCGCGCCTCCGACGCGGCCAAGGACCAGTCGTACGTCCTCGGCGTCCTCGACGAGCGGCAGCTGGCGCACGCCATGTTCCCGCTCGGCGACACGCTCACCACCAAGGACGAGATCCGGGCGGAGGCGGCCCGCCGTGGCCTGTCCGTGGCGAAGAAGCCGGACAGCCACGACATCTGCTTCATCGCCGACGGCGACACCCAGGGCTTCCTCGCGCGGCGCCTGGGCACCGCCGACGGCGACATCCTCGACGAGGACGGCAACCGCCTGGGCACCCACTCCGGCGCCTACGGCTACACCGTGGGCCAGCGCAAGGGGCTGCGCCTGGGCGTGCCCGCCGCCGACGGCAAGCCGCGCTACGTGCTCGACATCTCGCCGGTGAACAACACGGTGACCGTCGGCCCGGCCGAGGCGCTGGACGTCACGGCCCTGACCGCCATCCGCCCGCGCTGGTGCGGCACCGCGCCCGACGGAGCCGGGCAGCGCGCGTACACCGCGCAGCTGCGCGCCCACGGCGACGACGTGCCCGTCACCGCCGAGCTGGACGGCGGCGAACTGCGCGTCCGCTTCACCGGCGGGGCCGTCCGCGGCGTCGCGCCGGGCCAGGCGGTCGTGCTCTACGACGGCACGCGCGTCGTCGGCTCGGCGACGATCGCCACGACGGAGCGCAGCCGGCCGGCGACCGCGAGCGCCTGAGCGGCCCCGGCACCGGGCGCGGGGTACGGAACGGGCCGAACGGCCCCCCTGCCCGGCGCCCGGCGCCATGCGCGAGACTGGCCCGCATGAACATCTGCGTCTTCCTCTCCGCCGCCGACCTCGAGCCCCGCTACACCGAACCCGCCCGCCAGTTCGCCGAGTTGATCGGCAAGGGCGGGCACACCCTGGTGTGGGGCGGCTCGGACGTGGGCCTGATGAAGGTGATGGCGGACGGGGTGCAGGAGCACGGCGGGCGCCTGGTGGGGGTCTCGGTGGAGTTCCTCGCGGCCAAGGCCCGCAAGGGCGCCGACGAGATGGTGATCGCGGCCGACCTCGCCGAGCGCAAGGCGGAGCTGCTGGCCCGCGCGGACGCCGTGGTGGTCATGGTGGGCGGCACCGGCACGCTGGACGAGGCGACCGAGATCCTGGAGCTGAAGAAGCACGGGCTGCACACCAAGCCGGTCGTCCTGCTCAACACGGCGGGCTTCTACGACGGGCTCAAGGAGCAGTTCCAGCGCATGGACGAGGAGGGCTTCCTGCCGCTGCCCCTCACCGACCTGGTGTTCTTCGCCGAGGACGGCGTCTCGGCGCTCGCCTATCTGGAGGAGAACGCCGGCATCGTGTGAGCCGCGGGGGATGACAGCATGGAGCCCATGTCGATTCACCTGATCACCGGCGCCGGCTCCGGCATCGGCGCCGTCGTGGCGCAGCGCCTCCTCGACCGCGGCGACGAACTGTGGCTGCTGGCCCGCAACGCCGGACGCGCCAAGGAGCTGGCCGACCGCTTCCCGGGCGCGCGCACCCTCGTGGGTGACCTCGCGGAGCCGGAGCGGCTGTCCTGGGCGCTGGGCCACCAGTCGCCGCCGGACCGGCTGGACTCCCTGCTGCACATCGCGGGCGTCGTGGACCTGGGGCAGGTCGGCGAGCTGACCCCGAAGACCTGGAACCGGACGCTCGCCGCCAACCTCGTGGGCCCCGCCGAGCTGACCCGCCTCGTCCTGCCCCAACTTCGGCTCTCCCGCGGGCACGTGGTCTTCGTCAACTCCGGCGCCGGGCTCAACGCGCACGCGGAGTGGGGCGCCTACGCGGCCAGCAAGCACGGCCTCAAGGCGCTCGCCGACTCCCTGCGCCACGAGGAGCACGCGAACGGGGTGCGGGTCACCTCCGTCTACCCGGGCCGCACCGCCACGCCGATGCAGGCCAAGGTGCACCAGCAGGAGGGCAAGACGTACGACCCCTCGCGCTGGATCGCCCCCGAGTCGGTGGCGACGGCGATCCTGACGGCGGTCGACCTGCCGCGGGACGCCGAGGTCAACGACCTGACGATCCGGCCGGGAGCCTGACCGGCGCGCCGACGTAGGCTGCACCGGTGAGCACGGAAGCGACCGAAGCGAAGTTCCGGCTGCCCCAAGGGGCGGCCACCGGTGTGGGTTCGATGCCGGGAGGTGACGCGCGCGAGGCGGCGCGGACGGCGACCGGGGCGCTGGAGGCGCTGCCGTTCCTGCCGGAGCTGCCCGCGCGCGGCCCGGGCGCGGACATGATCGGCCGTACGCTCGGGATGCTCGTCGAGCTGTACGGGCGCGTGGAGCCCAGCGGATGGCGGTTCGGCGACCGCCCGGGCCGGGACACCCGCCGGGCCAGGGCGTGGCTGGGGGAGGACCTGGACGCCCTGGAGGAGTTCACCCAGGGCTACGAGGGCCCCCTGAAGCTCCAGGCGGTCGGGCCCTGGACGCTCGCGGCCTCCGTCGAGCTGAAGAACGGCGAGGCGGCGCTCTCCGACCCGGGCGCCTGCCGTGACCTGGCCGCCTCGCTCGGCGAGGGACTGCGGCTGCACCTGGAGGACGTGCGCCGGCGTGTGCCCGGCGCGAGGCCCGTGCTGCAGCTGGACGAGCCCTCGCTCACCGCCGTGCTCCAGGGCCGGGTCAGGTCCGCCAGCGGCTACCGCACGCACCGCGCGGTGGACCGGGGCGTCGTCGAGGGCGCGCTGCGGGACGTCATGGCGGCCGTCGGGGGTGGGGACGGCGTGCCCGTGATCGCGCACTCCTGCGCGCCGGAGGTGCCCTTCGCGCTGCTGCGCAGGGCCGGGGTGGCGGGGGTGTCGTTCGATTTCTCGCTGCTCACGGAGAGTGACTGGGACGCCTTCGGTGAGGCGGCGGAGGCGGGAACCGCGCTCTTCACCGGTGTCGTCCCGGGTACCGACGCCCCATTGTCGGACCCTGCGGGTAGCGTCGGTGGTGTTCGGGCGCTGTGGCGCAGGCTGGGGCTGTCCCCGGGGGAGCTGGGCACCTCCGTGGCGGTGACCCCGACCTGCGGTCTGGCCGGGGCCTCGCCGGCCTATGCCCGTGCCGCGCTCGTGCACTGCGCGAAGGCGGCACGCTCGCTCGTCGACAACCCTGAGTGAGGATGGGATGAGGAAGGACGTGGACGTGGAGGACTCCGTGATCCCCGAGGGCGCCAGGAACGAGGACGTGCCGGCGAAGGCGCGCGAGCTGCACGCCTCCCTGGCCGAGCAGGTCGAGGAGCACCGCTTCCGCTACTACGTCAAGGACCAGCCGGTCGTCAGCGACGCCGACTTCGACAAGCTGCTGCGGCGGCTGGAGGCGCTGGAGGACGAGTACCCCTCGCTGCGCACGCCGGACTCGCCGACCCAGAAGGTCGCCGGCGCGTACGCGACGGAGTTCACCTCCGTCGAGCACCGCGAGCGCATGCTCTCCCTCGACAACGCCTTCACCGAGGAGGAGCTGAACGCCTGGGCCGAACGCCTCGCCGCGGAGCTGGGCCCCCCGGCGGGCGAGGGCGGCACCTACCACTTCCTGTGCGAGCTGAAGGTCGACGGACTCGCCGTCAACCTCACGTACGAGAACGGCCGTCTGGTGCGCGGCGCCACGCGCGGTGACGGCCGCACCGGCGAGGACATCACGCCCAACGTCCGCACGATCGCCGAGATCCCGGACCGGCTGGCGGGGGAGCGCGTCCCCGCGCTCGTCGAGATCCGCGGCGAGGTCTTCTTCCCGATGGAGAAGTTCGAGGAGCTCAACGCCCGTCTGGTCGAGGCCGGCGACAAGCCCTTCGCCAACCCGCGCAACGCCGCCGCCGGCTCCCTGCGGCAGAAGGACCCCCGGGTGACCGCGAGCCGCCCGCTGCACATGGTGGTGCACGGCATCGGCGCCCGTGAGGGCTTCACCATCGACTGCCAGTCGCACGCCTACGAGCTGCTGCACGAGTGGGGCCTGCCCACCACCAGGTACGCCCGCGTGGTCGGCACGCTCGCCGAGGTCAAGGAGGCCATCGCCTACTACGGCGAGCACCGCCACGACGTCGAGCACGAGATCGACGGCATCGTCGTCAAGGTCGACGAGATCCCGCTGCAGGGCCGGCTCGGCTCCACCGCCCGCGCGCCGCGCTGGGCCATCGCGTGGAAGTACGCGCCCGAGGAGGTCAACACCAAGCTGGTCGACATCCGGGTCGGCGTCGGCCGCACGGGCCGGGTGACGCCGTACGCGGTGGTCGAGCCGGTCACGGTCGCCGGCTCGGAGGTCGAGTTCGCCACCCTGCACAACCAGGACGTGGTCAAGGCCAAGGGCGTGCTGATCGGCGACACCGTCGTGCTGCGCAAGGCCGGTGACGTCATCCCCGAGATCCTCGGCCCCGTCGTCGACCTGCGGGACGGCAGCGAGCGCGAGTTCGTGATGCCCGCCCAGTGCCCCTCCTGCGGCACTGCGCTGCGCCCCATGAAGGAGGGCGACATCGACCTGCGCTGCCCCAACGCGCGGGGCTGCCCGGCGCAGATCCGGGAACGGGTGTTCTATCTGACCGGTCGCAAGTGCCTGGACATCGAGAACTTCGGCTACGTCGCCGCCGCCGCGCTCACCGGGCCGCTGGAGCCCGCCGAGCCGCCGCTGCGTGACGAGGGCGACCTGTTCGACCTCACCCCAGAGGACCTCTTGCCCATCCGCGCCCACGTCCTCGACCAGAACAGCGGCCTGCCCAAGCGCGACCCCGCGACCGGCGAGGAGAAGGTCGTCTCGGTCTTCGCCAACCAGCAGGGGGAGCTGAAGAAGAACGCCGTGGCCATGCTGGAGAACATCCAGAAGGCCAAGGAGCAGCCGCTCGCCCGCGTGATCACGGGACTGTCGATCCGTCACGTCGGCCCGGTCGCCGCCGAGGCCCTCGCCCGCGAGTTCCGCGACCTGGACGCCGTCTTCGCCGCCGACGAGGAGCGCCTGGCAGGTGTCGACGGCGTCGGCGGGATCATCGCGGCCTCCCTCAAGCAGTGGTACGAGGAGGAGTGGCACCGCGAGATCCTGCGCAAGTGGAAGGCCGCGGGCGTCCGGTTCACCGAGGAGGGCTCCGACGAGGGGCCGCGCCCGTTGGAGGGCCTCACCGTCGTCGTCACCGGCACCCTCGCCACCCACACCCGGGACGGCGCGAAGGAGGCGCTCGTGAGTCGCGGGGCCAAGGTCACCGGATCGGTCTCCAAGAAGACCGACTTCGTGGTCGTCGGCGACAGCCCGGGCTCCAAGTACGACAAGGCGGTGCAGCTGAAGGTGCCGATCCTGGACGAGGACGGCTTCGCCGTCCTGCTCGGACAGGGCGCCGACGCGGCCCGGGAGGCCACCGTGAACCCGGAGGGCTGACAGCCCATCATCACCCTTTCGGCCCATAGTGGAACGATCCGGGAGGGTGGGATCCATTCGGGCAACAGCAGCCGATCGGTGCCCGTGACAGCCTTTATCGGCCTACTGTTGAGAGGCGCGCCTTCCGGGCATGGGCCCTCCAGCAGCCCGGTGGTCAATCCCGCGGGCACGGGCGTGTGGTGGAACGGCACACGCGGCTGCGAGAGGGTACGGGCATGGAACCGACGGACAGCGCCGGACCGGCGCAGCGGCTGCTCGGGCCGGCCGCGCCGGTGCTGCCCGCGGCGGCACTCAGGTACTCGGTCGTGGGCGCTGCCGCCGCGGCCCTGGTCGTGGGCGTGGTCCGGATACTCGTGGACGGCAACGCCTTCTTCCCCGGCGGGGACGTCGGCTGGGCGTTCGCCGTGCTCACCGGCATCATCGTCGGCCACCTGGTCGCCATGGGCCGGGACCGCTGGTGGGGCGGCACCGGCTCCGGCGCCGCCCTGACCCTCGCCATGCTGCTGCTCTACGGCTGGGTGCCCGCGGTGCTGGTCAGCCTGGCCGTCGTCGTCCTGGTCGGCGCGGCCCGCAGGCACCGCTGGCGGGAGGCGCTGCTGCACGGCGCCGTGGACATCCTCGGCATCGGCGCGGCCTCGCTCGCGCTGTCCGCCTTCGGGACCCACCCGTCCGTCGAACAGCCCTGGCAACCCGCCACTTGGGGGATGGCCGCCATCCCCTCGGTGCTCGCCGCCGCACTCGGCTACCTGGCTGCGACCCGCACGCTCCTGTGGTACGCGATCGTGCCGCGCGCCGGAGCCCTGCCCACCGTGGCCCGCACCGCCCTGCTACGCCAGGGCTTCGTCGGCGTCGCACTGCTCGGCATCTCCCCGCTGATCATCATCGTCGCGGCCGATCTGCCCCTGCTGCTCCCGCTGTTCGCCGTGCCCCTGATCGCGCTCGACTCCACCCTCTGGATCGCCCACGCCCGCGCCGAGGAACAACTGCGCGACCCCCTCACCGGACTGCCCAACCGTCAGTGGCTGCTGGAGCGCACCTGGACCGCGCTCGACGACGCCGCCCGCAGCGGCGAGCGCGCCGCCCTGGTCCTGATCGACCTGGACAAGTTCCGCTCCGTCAACGACACCCTGGGCCACATGGCCGGCGACCGGCTGCTGGTGCAGATCGCGGACCGTCTGCGGCTGGCCCTGCCACGCGGCGCCGAGGTCGCCCGGCTCGGCGGCGACGAGTTCGCCGTCCTGCTCCCCACCTGCGACGCGCCGACCCGCGCCCAGCGCATCGCCAGGGCCCTGGTCGCCGCGCTGAGCTCGCCGTTAAGCCTCGACGGCCTGACCCTGGTGCTCGAGGCCAGCGCCGGGGTCGCCGTCTACCCCGATCACGCCGATGACGCCGAGGGCCTGCTGCGCCGCGCCGACGTCGCGATGTACCAGGCGAAACGTGACCGCAGCGGGGTCGAGGTCTACGAGTCCTCCCGCGACGGCAACACGCCCGACCGGCTTGGCCTCCTCGGCGACCTGCGCCGGGCACTGGACCGCGGTGAGGTCGAGCTGCACTACCAGCCGAAGGTCCGCTTCGACGGACAGGTCGCGGGCCTGGAGGCGCTGGTCCGCTGGGTGCACCCCGAGCGCGGCCGGGTGAGCCCCGAGGAGTTCATCGCGATCGCCGAGACCTCCGGGCTGATGCCGCAGCTCACCGAGTACGTCCTGGAGACCGCCCTCGGGCAGGTCGCCCGGTGGCGGGCGATGGGCCTCGACGTCCCCGTCGCGGTCAACGTCTCGCCGCGCGACGTCCACTCGCCCGGTTTCGCCGGGGCCGTCGCCGCGCGCCTGGCCCGCCACGGGGTCCCGCCGGGGGCGCTGCAGCTGGAGATCACCGAGCACGTGCTGCTGGAGGACCCGCAGCGCGCCGCCGACACCATGGCCGGGCTGACCGGGCACGGGGTGAAGATGTCGCTGGACGACTTCGGCACCGGGTACTCCTCGCTGGTCCACCTGCGGCGGCTGCCGGTGAGCGAGCTGAAGATCGACCGCTCGTTCGTCGCGCGGCTGTCCGTCGACGCCGAGGACGCGGAGATCGTGCGCTGCACGGTCGACCTCGCCCACTCCCTCGGCCTCCTCGTCGTGGCGGAGGGCGTCGAGGACGACGAGACGTGGGAGCGCCTGCGGGACCTCGGCTGCGACGCGATCCAGGGCTGGCTGGTCGCCGCAGCGATGCCCCCGGAGGAGACCACGGCCTGGCTGCGGCTGCGCGGGCGTGCCGGATGGCGCCGTCCGGCGGAGCTGGAGGCCGCCAAGGAGCGGGCCGCCGTCCCCGACGCGCAGTAACGTTTGCGGGCCTTCGACCAGCGGGCCCGCACCCGCCGCGCCGGGCCGCGGACGCCCCGCCGGCCCCACCCGCCCCAGGGGCACCGCAGCCCGCGGGCGGCGCGTCCGGCGGCCCCCGGCCGGGCGCAGCGCAAACCGTTTCGCCCCCGGGGCGCTCCCGCCCATAGGATTGGGCGGGAAAAGACCAAACTCACCCCCAGAGGATCGCTGCATGCCAGGCATCACGCGCGAGGAGGTCGCCCACCTCGGCCGGCTGTCGCGTCTGGAGCTGAAGGACGAAGAGCTCGACCACTTCGCCGGACAGCTCGACGCCATCATCGGCGCGGTCGCCCGCGTCTCCGAGGTGGCCGGCGAGGACGTACCGCCGACCTCCCACCCGCTGCCGCTGACCAATGTCATGCGCGCCGACGAGGTCCGGCCCAGCCTGACCCCGGCCGAGGCGCTGTCCGGCGCCCCCGCCGAGGAGCAGCAGCGCTTCAAGGTGCCGCAGATCCTGGGGGAGGACTGATCACGATGACCGATCTGACCAGGCTCACCGCCGCGCAGACCGCGGCCGCCGTCGCTTCCGGCGAGACGTCCGCCGTCGAGGTCGCCCAGGCCCATCTGGACCGCATCGGCGCCGTCGACGAGAAGGTCCACGCCTTCCTGCACGTCGACACCGAGGGCGCCCTGAAGGCCGCCAAGGCCGTCGACGACAAGCGCGCCGCGGGCGAGAAGCTCGGCCCGCTCGCGGGCGTCCCGCTGGCGCTGAAGGACATCTTCACCACCAAGGGCATCCCGACGACCGTCGGCTCCAAGATCCTCGAAGGCTGGATCCCGCCGTACGACGCGACGCTGACCGCCCGCCTCAAGCAGGCCGGCATCGTCATCCTCGGCAAGACCAACATGGACGAGTTCGCCATGGGGTCCTCCACCGAGAACAGCGCCTACGGCCCCACCGGCAACCCGTGGGACCTCACCCGCATCCCCGGCGGCTCGGGCGGCGGTTCCTCCGCGGCCCTGGCCTCCTTCCAGGCGCCGCTGGCCATCGGCACGGACACCGGCGGCTCCATCCGCCAGCCGGCCGCCGTCACCGGCACGGTCGGCGTCAAGCCGACCTACGGAGGGGTCTCCCGCTACGGCATGGTCGCCTTCAGCTCCTCGCTGGACCAGGGCGGGCCCTGCGCCCGCACGGTGCTGGACGCGGCGCTGCTGCACGAGGTCATCGCGGGCTACGACCCGATGGACTCCACCTCCATCGACGCCCCCGTCCCCCCGGTCGTCGAGGCCGCGCGCAACGGCGACGTCAAGGGCCTGCGGGTCGGCGTCATCAAGGAGTTCGCGGGCGAGGGCTACCAGCCCGGCGTCATGGAGCGGTTCAACGAGTCCGTCGAGCTGCTGCGCGAGCTCGGCGCCGAGGTCGTCGAGCTGTCCTGCCCGTCCTTCGAGTACGCGCTCGCCGCGTACTACCTGATCGCGCCGTCCGAGTGCTCGTCCAACCTGGCCCGGTTCGACGGCCTGCGCTACGGCCTGCGGGTCGGCGACGACGGCACCCGCAGCGCCGAGGACGTCACCGCCCTCACCCGCGAGGCCGGCTTCGGCCCCGAGGTCAAGCGCCGCATCATGCTCGGCACGTACGCGCTCAGCTCCGGTTACTACGACGCGTACTACGGCAGCGCCCAGAAGGTCCGCACCCTGATCTCGCGGGACTTCGAGCGCTCCTTCCAGCAGGTCGACGTGGTGATCTCGCCGACCACCCCCACCACCGCGTTCCCCATCGGCGAGCGCGTGGACGACCCGATGGCGATGTACCTCGCCGACCTGTGCACCATCCCGGCCAACCTGGCCGGCAACGCCGCCATGTCCGTGCCCTGCGGCCTCGCGTCCGAGGACGGGCTCCCGGTCGGTCTGCAGATCATCGCCCCGGCCATGGCCGACGACCGGCTCTACCGTGTCGGTGCGGCCGTCGAAGCGGCGTTCACCGCACGCTGGGGGCACCCGCTGCTGGAGGAGGCACCGATCCTGTGAGCAAGCTCGAGAAGGCCAAGGGCTTCAAGAAGAGCAAGTCCGGCACCTACCTGTCGATCGGCACGACGCTCTTCGGCGCGGTCGGTGTGGCACGGCAGATGAAGCGGGGGCGCGCGGACAGCGACACGCTGCTGCTGATCGACGCGGTGGTCAGCGCCGCGGCGATCGCCACGGGCGTCGCCCTGCTGCTCCGCCAGCTGCGCCGGCTCGGCGACGGCAGCGACCACGACGTGTTGTCATCCTGACGGGGAACTGAGAGGTATCAAGACTGTGACCGTCACGGACCTGGTGTCGTACGAGGACGCGCTCGCGTCCTATGACCCGGTGATGGGCCTCGAGGTCCACGTCGAGCTCGGCACCAAGACGAAGATGTTCTGCGGCTGCTCGACCACCCTGGGCGCCGAACCGAACAGCCAGGTGTGCCCGGTGTGCCTGGGCCTGCCCGGCGCTCTGCCGGCCGTCAACGCGACCGGCGTCGAGTCCGCCATCAAGATCGGCCTCGCGCTCAACTGCGAGATCGCGCAGTGGTGCCGCTTCGCCCGGAAGAACTACTTCTACCCGGACATGCCGAAGAACTTCCAGACCTCCCAGTACGACGAGCCGATCGCCTTCAACGGCTACCTCGACGTGCAGCTGGAGGACGGCGAGGTCTTCCGCGTGGAGATCGAGCGCGCCCACATGGAGGAGGACACCGGCAAGTCGACCCACGTGGGCGGCGCCACCGGCCGCATCCACGGCGCCTCGCACTCGCTGCTGGACTACAACCGGGCCGGCATCCCGCTGATCGAGATCGTCACCAAGCCGATCGAGGGCGCCGGCGAGCGCGCGCCCGAGGTCGCCAAGGCGTACGTGACCGAACTGCGCGAGCTGATCAAGGCGCTGGGCGTCTCCGAGGCCCGCATGGAGATGGGCCAGATGCGCTGCGACGTCAACCTGTCGCTGCGCCCCATCGGCCGGGAGAAGTTCGGCACCCGCAGCGAGACCAAGAACGTCAACTCGCTGCGCAGCGTCGAGCGGGCCGTCCGCTTCGAGATCCAGCGGCACGCGGCCGTGCTCGGCTCCGGCGGCACGATCGTCCAGGAGACCCGGCACTTCCACGAGGACACCGGCTCCACCACCTCCGGCCGCATCAAGGAGGAGGCGGAGGACTACCGGTACTTCCCGGAGCCCGACCTCGTCCCGGTCGCCCCGGCCCGTGAGTGGGTCGAGGAGCTGCGGGCGGGCCTGCCGGAGCTCCCGCGGGTGCGCCGGGGGCGTCTGCAGCAGGAGTGGGGCATCTCCGACCACGAGATGCAGTCGGTGCTCAACGCCGGTGCGATCGACCCGATCGTCGCCACCATCGAGGCGGGCGCCGACTCGGCCTCCGCCCGCAAGTGGTGGATGGGCGAGCTCGCCCGCCGCTCCAACGAGGACGGCGTGGAACTGACCGCCCTGCCCATCACCCCGGCCCAGGTGGCCCGGGTGGCGGCGCTGGTGGCCGAGGGCTCGCTCAACGACAAGCTGGCCCGCCAGGTCATCGAGGGCGTGCTGGACGGCGAGGGCGAGCCGGACGATGTCGTCGAGAAGCGCGGCCTGAAGGTCGTCTCGGACGAGGGCGCGCTCGGCGCGGCCGTCGACGAGGCCATCGCGGCCAACGCCGCCGTTGCGGACAAGATCCGAGGCGGCAACCTGGCGGCCGCGGGCGCGCTCATCGGCGCCGTCATGAAGATCACCCGCGGTCAGGCCGACGCCAAGCGCGTGCGCGAGCTCGTGCTGGAGAAGCTGGGCGTCCAGGGCTGATCCGGCGCGGCCGGCAGGCGTACGGCGCACAAGGGGCGGGCTCCCGGTCAGGGGGCCCGCCCCTTCCGCGTCGTCGCAGGTCCGCCGCTTGTAAGGGCGGCATAAATTCCCCGCGCGGTATGTGATTAACCGCACGAAAGCGGCCAACGATCTCTTCTTCCTGCTTCAGTCGGTGACGTACGTGGTGTCTTCTTTGCGGGCTCTTCCCCGGCCTGAAAGATCCGCGCAACCCCAGGGAGAGCAATGGCTGCACTCGCCCGCTGGTGCCTCAACCGCCGTCTCGCCGTCGTCCTGCTGTGGCTCGTCGCCCTCCTCGGTCTGTCCACGGCCGCCCTGCTCGCCGGATCCGCCTACTCCAACGACTACGACATCAAGGGCACCGACTCCAGCAAGGCCACCGCCCTGCTGAAGGAGGCCTTCCCCGGCTCTGCCGGGGACAGCGACACGATCGTCTGGCACACCGACAAGGGCACCGTGGGCGTCGCGTCCGTCAGGGAGCGGCTGACCGGCGCGCTGGACGAGGTGGCCGCACTTCCCGGGGTCGCCTCGGTGACCAGCCCCTACGGCGCCGAGGGCGCCCCGCAGATCAGCGAGGACGGGCACACCGCCTACGCGACCGTGATGTTCGACAGGCCCTCGGACGACCTGCACGCCGACCAGGTGCAGAAGGTCGTCGACACGGCCAGGGCGGCGGCCGACGGCAACACCCAGGTAGCCCTCGGCGGTGGCGCCATCGCGCTCACCGAGGGCGGCGGCGGGCACATGAGCGAGGTCGTGGGCGTCGCCGTCGCCGCCGTGGTCCTGCTGGTGGCCTTCGGTTCGCTGTTCGCGATGTTCATGCCGATCATCACCGCGCTGGTCAGCGTGGGCACCGCGTACATGGCGATCGAACTGCTCGGCCACCTGATCAGGGTGGCCGACTTCGCGCCGATGCTCGGCCTGCTCATCGGCCTGGGCGTCGGTATCGACTACGCCCTGTTCATCGTCACCCGTCACCGCAGGGGCCTGAAACAGGGCCTGCCGGTACGGGAGGCCGCCGAGAAGGCGGTCGCCACGACCGGCAGGGCGGTGGTCTTCGCCGGCGGCACGGTCTGCGTGGCCCTGCTCGGCATGCTGATCCTGCGGCTGTCCTTCCTCAACGGCGTCGCGATCGCCGCCTCCCTCACCGTGATCCTCACCGTCGCCGCCTCGGTGACGCTGCTGCCCGCGCTGCTGGGCACGATCGGCATGAAGGCGCTCAGCCGCCGGGAGCGGCGCCGGCTCGTCGAGCACGGGCCGTCGCCCGAGCTGCCGACCGGGTTCGCGGCCCGCTGGTCCGCTTTCGTCGAACGGCACCCCAAGGTCCTCGGCGCGGTCGCCGCCGTCGTCATGCTCGTCCTGGCCCTGCCCACGACCTCCCTCCACCTGGGCGCCTCCGACCAGGGCAACAGCGCCGCGGGCACCACCACCCGCCAGGCGTACGACATGCTCTCCGAGGGCTTCGGGCCCGGTTTCAACGGCCCCCTGCAACTGGTCGCCAAGTCGGGCGACGCCGCCGACCGCGCGGGCCTGGAGCAGCTCACCGTCGCCCTGGGGCGCACCGAGGGCGTCGCAGCGGTGCACATGGAGCAGGCGCAGCACGGCAGCGGGCTGGACGTCATCGACGTCGTCCCCACCACCTCCCCGCAGGACCAGGCCACCGACCGGCTCGTCACCCACCTGCGCGAGGACGTCATCCCCGAGGCCACCGACGGCACCTCGCTGGAGGTGTACGTCGGCGGGGTCACCGCGGGCTACGCGGACTTCGCCTCGGTGATCGTCGGCAAGCTGCCGCTCTTCGTGGGCTCCGTCATCGGCCTGGGCTGCCTGCTCCTGCTGCTGGCCTTCCGCAGCTTCGGCATCCCGCTCAAGGCCGCGGTCATGAACGTCGTCGCCGTCGCCTCGTCCTTCGGCATCGTGGTCGCGATCTTCCAGTGGGGCTGGGGGAGCGAGCTGCTGGGGCTCGGGGCGGCCGGCCCGATCGAGCCCTTCCTGCCGGTGATCATGGTCTCGGTGCTCTTCGGGCTCTCCATGGACTACCAGGTTTTCCTCGTCAGCCGCATGTACGAGGAGTGGCGCGAGACCGGTGACAACCGCCGGGCGGTCCGGGTCGGCCTCGCCGAGACCAGCCGTGTGATCAACTCCGCCGCGGTCATCATGATCTCCGTCTTCCTGGCCTTCGTGCTCAGTGGCGACCGTGTGATCGCGATGTTCGGCATCGGCCTGGCGGCCGCCGTCGCGCTGGACGCCTTCGTCCTGCGGACGCTGCTCGTACCGGCGCTGATGCACATGCTGGGCGACTGGAACTGGTGGCTGCCCCGGTGGCTGGAGCGCCGGCTGCCGCGGATCTGCATCGAGGGTCCGGCGGAGCCCGCGGCGACGGCCATGGACGAGCCCGGTTCTCAGACGGCTCTCAGAATCTGACCGTACGGTTGCCGACCATGGAGACCACCAAGACCCACGGGGCGGCAGCCGACGGTCGCGCCGCGGACGCCGAGCTCGACCGGGCCGAGGACGACGGCGCGACGTCGGCGCCCGCGCCCGCGCCCGACGCCGGACCGCCCGCGCCCGCCGACCTTGACACGCCCGACGACCTCGACGAGGCCGACGACCTCGACGAGCCGGACACCCTTGACACGCCGGACGCCCCCCGCCCCGCCGGGGTCGTGCCGGGTGCCGCGGCGGTCGTCGGCGCCGCCCTCGGCCTCGCGTCCCTCACCGGCACCTGGCTGGGCACCGTCCTGGCCGAGCGGCGGCAGCTGGTCGGCCAGATCAACACCTCCTCCGGCAGCGCCGCCCAGCAGATCGAGCAGATATACGGCGGCCCCTGGCACACCACGGCCGCCGTCAACGGAGTCTGCGCGCTGATCGCCCTCGTCGTCCTCGGCGCGGTGCTGCTCGCCGGACGGAACGCCGCACCGTGGGTGCGCGCCGTCGCCTGGGGCGGTCTCGCCCTCGGCGCGCTCGGGCTGTGCGTCGCCCTCGGGACGTGGTTCGACCTCTTCGGCGGGCTGCCGAGCGTGGCCGAGGCCCCCGTCTCGTCCGGCGGCTGAGACCTCTGAGGAGGCAGGCCGCGCGGCCCTGAGGACCTGAGCGGTCCGCCGCGCGGCCTAAGGCATCCGCACCCCCGAAGCCTGGGCGGTTGCCCGATGTGCCCCACCCCCCTTGGGGACGAGGCTGATGGCACGGAGAACGACTCCGGACCATCGGTCCCGAACCCCGAGGAGCACGAGATGTACACGCACGAACTGCTGGGCCGCGAACGCACGGAGCAACTGCTGCGCGAGGCCGCCGAGTACCGCCTGGCGCACCAGGCCCGCGAGGCCGCCCGCACCGCAGGCGGCCGGCGCGTGGCCGCCGCCGACCAGGACGAGGGAAGGCGGCACGGAAGGAGGGCCGGCCGGGTCACCCGGCGGCCGAGGGCCGCCGGATGAGCACCGTGGTGCCGGTGCAAACCGGTACCGCGCCGTCAGGGCCCCGTGCGATGCTCGGGACCGTGCAGAACCAGTCGGTCAGCCCGGTGTTCGTCGGCCGCACCCGCGAACTGACCCGCCTCACCTCCGCGCTCGCCCGCGCTCACGCGGGCGAGCCGCAGGCGTTGGTGATCGGCGGCGAGGCCGGCGTCGGCAAGACCCGGCTCGTCGAGGAGTTCCTCGCCGCGGCGCAGGACGGACCGGGGACCGTGACCGCCGTCGGCGCCTGCGTGGAGATCGGCGCGGACGGGCTGCCGTTCGCCCCCGTCGCGACGATCCTGCGCGCCCTGCACCGCAGGTTCGGCGACGAACTGGTCGCCGCGGCCGCCGGCAGCGAGGGCGAACTCGCCCGCCTGCTGCCCGGCCTGGGCGGGACGGACGGCCCCGACCCCCTCGCCGACCAGCGCGACGAGCACGGCCGCGCCCGGCTCTTCGAGCTCACCTCGCGGCTGCTGGAACGGTTGTCGGAGGAGCGCACGCTCGTCGTCGCCCTCGAGGACCTGCACTGGGCCGACCGCTCGACCCGCGAACTCCTCGGCTACCTGCTGCGCTCGCTCTCCCGCGGCCGGCTCGTCGTCCTGGCCACCTACCGCTCCGACGACATCCACCGCCGCCACCCGCTGCGGCCCTTCCTCGCCGAGCTCGACCGGATGCGTTCCGTGGTGCGCCTGGAGCTGTCCCGGTTCAACCGCGGCGAGGTCCGCGCCCAGGTGGCCGGCATCCTCGACTCCGAGCCCTCGCCGAGCATGGTCGACCGGGTCTTCGGCCGTTCCGACGGCAACCCCTTCTTCGTCGAGGAACTCGCCTGCAGCATCACCCAGGGCTGCCGCACCGGCCTCAGCGACAGCCTGCGCGACCTGCTGCTCGTCCGGGTCGAGACACTGCCCGAGACCGCGCAGCGCGTCGCCCGCGTCGTCGCCGAGGGCGGCTCCGCCGTCGAGTACCGGCTGCTGGAGGCCGTCGCAGGGCTCGGTGAGGACGAACTCATCGAAGCCCTGCGCTCCGCCGTGGGCGCCAAGATCCTGCTCCCCACCGACGACGGCGACGGCTACCGCTTCCGGCACTCGCTGGTCCGTGAGGCCGTCGGCGACGACCTGCTGCCCGGCGAGCGCAGCCGCATCAACCGCCGCTACGCGCAGGCCCTGGAGGCCGACCCCACTCTGGTGCCCGCCGACGAACTCCCGGCCCGGCTGGCCAGTTACTGGTACCACGCCCACGAGCCCGCCAAGGCGCTGCCCGCCGTGCTGCGGGCCTCCGTCGAGGCGCGGCGCCGGCACGCTTACGCCGAACAGCACCGGCTGCTCGAACGCGCCCTGGAGCTGTGGGACGACACCCCCGGAGAGGTCCGCGAGGAACTTCGGCCCGTCGACTACGTCGAGGTGTTCCCGCCATGCGGCTGCGACCCGGGCAGCAAGCCCCTGCAGTACATGGACCTGCTCGCCGAGACGACCGTGGCCGCGCGCCTGAGCGCCGACCGCGAGGGCGCCTACGAGGTCACCAAGCGGGCGCTGCGCCTGCTGGAGCGTTCCGGCGACCCGCTGCGCGCCGCCTGGTTCTGGATCCAGCGCTCCCGGCTGATGGTCGCGATGGGCCGCGGCGACGGCTGGGCGGAGATCGCCGAGGCCCAGGAACTCGTCCGCGGGCTGCCGCCGTCCCCGGTCCACGCCGAGGTGCTGGAGAGCGTGGCCGGGTGGGCGATGATGCACGACCCGGGGCCGGACGGCATCACCACGGCGGAGCGCGCCATCGAGCTGGCCCGGCTCGTCGGTGCCGAGGAGACGGAGCTCCACGCCCGGGTCACCCTGGGCATCCTGCTCGCCGACACAGGTGACGCCGACGCCGGCATCGCCGAGCTGGAGGCCGCCCGCGAACGGGCCGCCGCCGCCCGGTACGGCAACCTCACGGTGAACGCCGACGCCAACCTCGCCGCCCTGCTGGAGGCCGTGGGCCGCTCGGAGGAGGCGATCGCGGTGGCCCGCCGTGGAGTGGAGGGCGCCACCCGCCACGGGCTGCGCGACGGCGCCACCTTCGCCTCCGCCAACCAGGCCGAGTCCCTGCTCGCCCTCGGCCGCTGGGACGAGGCGGCCGAGGTCGCCGTCCGCGGCCGGGAGAACACCAACCACGCCCTGTACCTCGGCTGGGCCGCGACGCTGCTGGCCCATCTCGCCGTGCTGCGCGGGGAGTACGACCGCGCCGAGGCCGAGGTCGCCGCCGCCCGGGACCATCTGGGCCCCCGGGACCACCAGCCGCAGAACACCCTGCCGCTGCGGCATCTGACCATCGCCGTCGCCGCCGGGCGCGGACGCTTCCTGGAGGCGCGGGCCGCGGTGCGCGCCGCGCTGGAGGCGGGGTTCCCGTCCGCGTTCCACCGCTACGTCTGGCCCATGCTGCACACCGCGGCCGCCGTGGAGGCGGACGCGCTGGGGCTGCCCGGCGCGGAGGCCGGCCGCCCCGAGATGCTCGCCCTCATCCGCAAGGCGGCCGGCCGGCTGCCCCGGCTGTCACCGGTGTGGGCCGCCCACGCCCTGCTGGTCGAGGCCGAACTGCTGCGCGCCGACGGGAGCACCGACCCCGGACCCTGGGCCGCCGCCGGGGAGGCCTTCGCCGCCCTCGACCGCCCGTACCCGCTCGCCCTGGTACGGCTCCGGCAGGCCGAGGCCCTGCTCGCCCGGCACGATCCCGGTGCCCGCGACCGCGCGGCCGCCCTGCTGCGCGGGGCGTGCGGGGTCGCCGACTCCCTGGGGGCCGTCCCGCTGCGCGACGCCGTCCGGCTGCTCGCCCGGCGGGGCCGGCTGGTGCTGGAGGAACCGGAGGAGGCCGCCGCGCCCGAAGCCGCCGGGGAACCGGAGCCCTTCGGCCTGACCGCGCGCGAGCGGGAGGTGCTGCGCCGGGTCGCCGCCGGCTACACCAACCGCCGCATCGCCGAGGAGCTGTTCATCTCGCCGAAGACCGCGAGCGTGCACGTCTCCAACATCCTCGCCAAGCTCGGTGTCTCGGGCCGCGGCGAGGCGGCCGCGCTCGCCCACCGGCTGCGGCTGTTCGCCGGGCAGCCGGGCTGAACCGGCCGCCGGGGTTCGATGCGGTGTGGTGCGGGGCCGGCTGGAGCGGTCGGCGAGGCCTGCCTCGCCCTCGGCTCGCCAGCGGCGGACCCATTTGTGGGCGGTGGCGCGGGAGATGCCCATTTTGGCGGCCACATGCGCGACAGGGCGACCCGCGCAGACACGTTCGACCAGCAGCCGCCTGCCGTGAACGGTCAGCCGGGTATCACGGTGGGACACGAAGACCTCCGTGTGGTGCAGTCCCAGACAGCTCCACCACACCGGAGGTCTTCGCTTTGATCAAGCCCGGACCGGTGTCAACAACGCTCGTGATCAATACAGCTAGGTGCCGGCCCGCGGCGGACGTATCAGCACGGTGCCCGAGTCCAGGTCGACGGGGCCCCGGCCCGGATCCGCGTCGCCCTCCTCGTCGCGCACCAGCTCCAGGCGGTTGCGCTCGTCCTCGGCGTGCCTGCGGCCCGGCGCGAACAGCTCGTCCAGCGCGTTGAACATCGCACCCCCAAGGTGTCGTGGATCAGCTCACCCGCAGCCGCAGGATCCGGTCGTCGCCCTTGCGGGGCTCGCCGCGGCCGTCGGTGTTGCTGGTGGTCAGCAGCAGACCGCCGTCCGGATCGGTGACGACGGTGCGCAGCCGGCCGTACTCTCCGACGAAGAACGCCTGCGGGTCGGCCGCGGCCTTCGTACCGGCCAGCGGGATCCGCCACAGGCGGGCGCCGCGCAGCGAGGCCATCCAGATCGAGCCGTCCGCGTAGGCGATGCCGCTGGGCGAGGCGTCGTCGGTGCGCCACTGCGCGATCGGGTCCGCGTAGCCGTCGCGATGGGCGAGGCCCTCCACGACCGGCCAGCCGTAGTTCCTCCCCGGCTCGATCAGATTCAGCTCGTCCCAGGTGTCCTGCCCGAACTCCGCGGCCCACAGCCGCCCCTGGCCGTCCCAGGCCAGGCCCTGCACATTGCGGTGCCCGTAGGAGTAGACGACGGAGTCCGCCTCGGGATTGCCGTGCGCCGGCTCGCCGTCGGGGGTCATCCGCAGGATCTTGCCGCCCAGGGACTTCTTGTCCTGCGCCAGGCCTCGGTCGCCGCTCTCGCCCGTGCCCGCGTAGAGCATGCCGTCGGGGCCGAAGGCGATCCGCCCGCCGTTGTGGATGGCGCCGTGCGGGATGCCGCGCAGGATCGTGTCCGGGGCGCCCAACTGCTCCCCGGCCGGCTTCGCCGGGTCGTAGAGCATGCGCGCGATGCGGTTGTCCGAGGCGGTGGTGAAGTAGGCGTACACCAGGTGGTCGGTCGCGAAGTCCCGTGAGACGGCGAGCCCCAGGAGGCCGCCCTCGCCGCCCGAGGAGACCCCGGGCACCGTGCCGACCTGCGTCGTGCGGCCGCTGCCGGCGGCCACCCGGACGACCCGGCCGGTGTCCCGGGAGGCCACCAGCAGATCGCCCTCGGCCAGCACGGCCACGCCCCACGGGGTGGTGAGCCCGGTCGCGACGGTGCCGGTCACCTCGGCCGTGCCCTTCGCCGGTGCCGAGGCCCCGTCGCCGCCCCCGGAGGGCGGCGCCGACGAGCGCGTGGCGGCGGAGCCCGGGGGAGCCGGGGCGGAACCACCGTCCGAGGAGCATCCGGTGGCGAGCAGCGCGGCACCGGCCAGCGCGGCGGTCACGACGGCGGCACGGCGTCGCACGCTTCCCTCCCGGGGGTTCTCCGGCTCGGACTCCAAGAACATCACATCCCTCACTACACCGCCCGGCCCTTCACGGTTCCCGCCGCATGCCGTGGATTTCCCGTCGCCCTCCCCGCAGGTCCCCCGGGTCCTTCCGGCCCCGGTGGCCCCGTTGGTCCCGGTGGCGACCTCAGTCCCAGGAACCCCGGGCCGGCGGCAGCGCCGCGATCTCCGCGAAGTCCTCGTCGGACAGGCGCAGTTCCGCGGCGCCGGCGTTCTCCACCGTCCACCGCTCCCGCTTCGCCCCGGGGATCGGCACGACCTGCGGTCCCTGGGCGAGCACCCAGGCCAGCGCGACCTGCGCGGGGGTCGCACCGTGCACCTCGGCGACCCGGCGCAGTCCCGCGACGATCGGCTGGTTGGCGGCCATCATCTCGGCCGTGAACCGGGGATGGCGGGCCCGTACGTCATCCGGCTCGAAGCCCTGTCCGGGGGTGAGCGTGCCCGTCAGGAAGCCGTTGCCGAGCGGCATCGCGGCCATGAACCCGACCCCGCGCTGCGTGCACCAGGGCAGCAGCTGCGCCAGCGCCTCGGGCGACCACACCGACAGCTCGGCCTGCACGCAGCTGACCGGGAAGACCTGCTGGGCGCGGCGCAACTGCCGCAACGTCTCGTCGTATATGCCCGCACCCGGGCGCCGGGCCGCCCGCGCGCCCACCGCGCACCACCCCAG
This sequence comes from Streptomyces sp. PA03-5A, assembly GCF_033792725.1. Lineage (NCBI taxonomy): Bacteria > Bacillati > Actinomycetota > Actinomycetes > Kitasatosporales > Streptomycetaceae > Streptomyces > Streptomyces sp. PA03-5A. The sequence goes on from NZ_JARAVL010000041.1 coordinate 82,323, forward strand.
CGCGCGCACCTTGCCGGCCGCGACCAGCTCCGCCATGGCGCCCCAGGTCTCCTCGACGGGGACCTCCGGATCGGCCCGGTGCAACTGGTAGAGGTCGATCACGTCCGTCTGCAGCCGCCGCAGCGACGCGTCGCAGGCCCGCTTCACGTACGAGGGACGGCCGTTGGCCACCAGGTGCTGCTCACCGACGAGCAGTCCGCACTTGGTGGAGACGAAGACCTCCCGGCGACGCTCCTTCAGCACCCGGCCCAGCAGCAGCTCGTTGGTGAACGGCCCGTACATGTCGGCGGTGTCCAGCAGCGTCGTGCCGTGGTCGACCGCCGCGTGCACGGCCCGCAGTGACGATTCGCCGTCCTGCCGGGACGCCGTGTACGCCCAGCTCATCGGCATGCATCCCAGGCCGACGGCGCCCACCTCCAGAGCCGCCGATCCGACCGTCCTGCACTCCACCTGGCTGACCTCCGCTGACCTCTCGCGCCGCCCCACTGTGCCATAGCCTCCTGACCATGGCTGACATCACCCGGAACCACCGCCCCACGGTCTGGCTCCCGATCCCCGCAACGGACGTCGAAGGGCTCCCCGCAGAGCTCGACTACCTCTTCTGGGACGGTGCCGAGGAGTTCCCGGCCGACCCGGCCGACGCCGCGTTCTACGTCGTGCCCTACATGAAGGGCCCTGAGGTCGCCGGCCGCCCGTTGCCCCGGATGTCCGGGGTCGGTGTGGTGCAGACCCTCAGCGCCGGTGTCGACCACGTCCTGCCCTACCTGCGGCAGCTCCCGCCGGGCGTGCGGCTGTGCAACGCCCGCGGGGTGCACGAGGCCAGCACCGCCGAGCTGGCCGTCACCCTCACCCTTGCGGCCCTGCGGGGCATCCCCCGCTTCGTACGCGGCCAGGACGCCGAGGAATGGCACGCCGGCTTCTACCCGGCGCTCGCCGACAAGCACGTGCTCATCGTCGGCTACGGATCGATCGGCGCGGCCATCGAGGACCGGCTCACCCCCTTCGAATGCCACGTCACCCGGGTCGCGCGGCTGGCCCGGCGCTCCCCGCGCGGCCCCGTGCACGCCTTGGGGGACCTGCCGCGGCTGCTGCCGGAGGCGGACGTGGTCGTCCTGTCGACCCCGCTCACCGCGGACACCCGCCATCTGGCCGACGCGCGGTTCCTGGCCGGGATGAAGGACGGGGCCCTGCTGGTGAACGTCGCCCGCGGACCCGTGGTGGACACCAAGGCGCTCCTCGGGGAGCTGGAGGCCGGCCGCCTCCAGGCGGCACTCGATGTCACCGATCCCGAGCCGCTGCCTCCGGGACACCCGCTGTGGCACGCCCCGGGCGTCCTGATCAGCCCGCACGTCGGCGGCAGCACCTCCGCGTTCCTGCCCAGGGCCAAGCGGCTGCTCCGCGAGCAACTCCGCCGTTTCGCGGCCGGCCAGGACCTCGCGAACGTCGTCATGACCACCTGACCGCGCCGTGGCACCGGGTGCCCCACGCGTGGGGCAGGACGCTACGCGTGGTCACGCTGTGTAGAGGAACTATGTCCCTGAGTGACTGAACTGGTGTATCGTCCCGCACTGGGGGAACACGACCGGCGTGGCTCGGCGAGCTGCGAACGGGCGTGGGACGACTCAGGACTTGATGGGGGGCGACGGGCGATGTACGGCCAATGGAGAGAGCATCCGACGCTGGACCACAGCACACCGTGCCGGGGACGCTCACGGCGTCACGGGACGACGCCGTGAGCGCGCCCGGTGCGGTCCTCTCGCAGGCGTCCGCGCCGGGCAACCGGACCGGCCTGCTGCCCCAGATGCTGCTGGCCGTGCTCTGCGGCGGCTACGCCATCGGATCGGCCTTCGGCTGGGGATCCACCGGGCTGGCCCTGGTCATGGGCGACTTCGGGCTCTCCGTGGCCGCGCTGGCCGCGGCCGTCTCCTGCCTGGTCTACGTCCACAGGGCCCCCGCCGACCGGTACCGTCCCGCGTGGGCGCTGTTCGCCGTCTCCTCCGCCATGGTCGCGCTCGGCAACGGCATCTGGGGCTGGTACGAGGTCGTGCTGCGCGACGACGTGCCGCGCACCTCGGTCGCCGACTTCTGCTTCCTGCTCTTCGCCCCTCCCGCGATCATCGGGCTGCTGGTGCTCGCCAAGCGGCCGGTCACCCGGGCCGGCTGGGTCTGCCTCGGACTGGACGCCTGGCTGATCGGCGGCTCCCTGCTGACCCTCTCGTGGACCCTCGCCCTGGCCCAGACGGCCCTGTGGGAGGGGCGCAGCACCGCGCGCATCGCCCTGTCCCTGGCGTACCCGCTGCTGGACATCATGCTCGTCAGCATGGTGCTGGCGCTGCACTTCCGGCGCTCCTCGGCCAACCGGGCGGCGGTGAACACCGCCATCGCCTCCCTCGCCCTGACCGTGCTGTGCGACGCGCTGTTCACCTCGCCCCTGCTGCGCGAGCACTACAGCTCCGGCCAGATCCTGGACGCCGGATGGTTCGCCGGCAGCATGCTGCTCGCCTACGCCCCCTGGGTCGGCGAGCGGGTGGCCGCGGAGCGGGCGACCGCCGAACGGCAACAGGAGCAGGGCCGCCGGGTGAGCGGCTCACTGGCGGCGCTGACCCCGTACCTGGCCGCCGCGGTCTGCGTGCTCGGCATCCTCTACAACGTCATCGACGGTCGCAAGAGCGACCGGGTGGTGCTCCTGACCGGCTGCACCGTGGTGCTCGCCCTGGTCGTGCGCCAAGGGATCATGCTTCTGGACAACATGGCCCTCACCCATGAGCTGGCCCAGAAGGAGAACCACTTCCGGTCGCTCGTGCAGGGCTCCAGCGACGTCATCATGATCGCCTCGCCGACCGGCGTGCTGCGCTACGTGAGCCCCGCCGCGAAGGGCGTGTACGGCTGCGACCCCGAGGAGTGGGTCGGCACCGAGTTCGCCACCCACATCCATCCCGAGGACCTGGGCCGGGTGGTGCACGAGGTGCGCCGCTTCCTGGCCGCCCACGCGGCCGAGGAGCCCGCCACCCGCATCGAGTGCCGCATACGGCACGGTGACGGCAGCTGGCTCAACGTCGAGTCGATCGTCAACCGCCACCAGGGCGGCCTGATCTTCAACAGCCGGGACGTCACCGAGCGCGTCCGGCTCCAGGCCCAGCTGCAGCACAACGCCTCGCACGACCCGCTCACCGACCTGCCCAACCGGGCCCTGTTCACCGAACGGATCCGCCAGGCGATCGGCGGCCGCCGGGCCGGCGACGGCGACACCGGCACCACGGCGGTGCTCTTCATCGACCTCGACGGCTTCAAGGCGGTCAACGACACCGTCGGCCACCAGGCCGGCGACGAACTCCTCGTCCAGGCGGCGCGGCGCCTGCGGGACTCGGTGCGCGCCGGCGACACCGCCGCACGCCTGGGCGGCGACGAGTTCGCCGCCCTCATCTGCGGCACCAGCGCCGACCGCCATCTGCGCGAGTACCAGGTCCACGAGGTCGCCGACCGGCTCCGCGCCGCCCTCTCCGAGCCGTACCGGGTGGACGGCACCGAGGTCCGGGTGGCCGCCAGCATCGGCGTGGCCTTCGCCGACCCCGGGGTCAGCGCCGGCGAGCTGCTGCGCAACGCCGACCTGGCGATGTACCGGGCCAAGCAGGCCGGCAAGGGCCGGGTCGAGATGTACGCGCCCGCCATGCAGGCCGAGGTGGTGCGCCGGGCCGAGCTGGCGGGGCGGCTGCGCACGGCCCTGCGGGACGGCGAGTTCGCCCTGCTCCACCAGCCCGTGGTCGACCTCGGCACCGGCGAGGTGACCGCGGTCGAGGCGCAGGCCCGCTGGCGCTCCGCGCAGGGCATCCTCTTCACCCCCGCGGAGTTCCTGCGGGTCGCGGAGGACACCGACCGCACCGCGCAGCTGGCCCGCTGGCTGCTGGAGGAGGCGGTCGGCCAGGCCGCGCTGCGCCGCGCCGCGGGCTGCCCGGTCCCCGTCGCCGTCCGGCTGTCCACCCGGCGCCTGATGCACCGCGAGCTGCCCACCAAGGACGTCGAGGCCCTGCTCGAACGGCACGGGCTGCCACCGGACTGCCTCGTCCTGCAGATCGCCGACCAGGACCCGCGGATCTCCCTGGACGAGCTGGAGCGACGGCTGACCGCGCTGAGCCGGCTCGGGGTGCGCATCTCCCTGGAGGGATTCGGCAGCGGCTACGCGCCCATGAACGCGCTGCGACGGCTCCCCGTCGACGTGCTCAAGCTGGACCGGGGGCTCACCGAGGGCGTCGTGGAGTCATCACGGCTGCGGAAGATCACCACGGGGCTGCTGCGCATCGCCGAGGACCTCGGGATCCGCTCGGTGGCCGAGGGCGTGGACCGTCCCGAGCAGGTGCTGGTCCTGCGTGAGATGAGCTGCACCCACGGCCAGGGCATGGCATTCTCGGGGCCGCTGGACGAGCACCGGCTGCGCTCCTCGCTGACCCGCGGGGGCTACCCGGTGCCCGGTGGGCCGGTCCCGCTCGGCAGCAGCCGGATCTCCGTGCGCGGCACACGTAAGGCGGACGAGCTACGCTCAAATAATGAGACGCCTGTCCCACCCGCTTGACACTCCCTGCTCGCGAGGAGGAAGGTCAGTCCCATGCGCACCCGAATTCTCGTACTTGGAAAGCGCGTCGGCTGACCCGGGGCCCCTGACCGCCTCGTGGAACGCACCGACGCGCTCCCCTCGCTTGCCTGCCGGCACGAGGGGTTTTTTGTTGCCTGGGATCCAGACATACCGCCCTCTCCACCCTCAAACTCCTGAGAGATGAGAACCAGATGACCGAGCAGGCCACCGGGGCCCACCACCCGCAGCCGCGGGCCCGCGGCGCCGCGCCGCAGCCCACTCCCGCCGAGCGCGTCACGGGCGCCCAGTCCCTCATTCGTTCTCTTGAGGCGGTCGGTGCCGACACGGTGTTCGGCATCCCGGGTGGTGCGATCCTTCCCGCGTACGACCCGCTCATGGATTCCTCGAAGGTGCGCCACGTCCTGGTCCGGCACGAGCAGGGGGCGGGCCACGCCGCCACCGGCTACGCGCAGGCCACCGGCAAGGTCGGCGTCTGCATGGCGACCTCGGGCCCGGGCGCGACCAACCTGGTGACCCCGATCGCCGACGCCCACATGGACTCGGTCCCCATCGTGGCGATCACCGGCCAAGTGGCCTCCAAGGCGATCGGCACCGACGCCTTCCAGGAGGCGGACATCTGCGGCATCACGATGCCGATCACCAAGCACAACTTCCTCGTCACCAACGCGGACGACATCCCGCGCACCATCGCCGAGGCCTTCCACATCGCCTCCACCGGCCGCCCCGGCCCGGTCCTGGTCGACATCGCCAAGGACGCCCTGCAGTCGCAGACCACGTTCTCCTGGCCGCCCACCGCCGACCTGCCCGGCTACCGCCCGGTCACCAAGCCGCACGCCAAGCAGATCCGCGAGGCCTCCCGGCTGATCAACGAGGCCAAGCGCCCCGTGCTGTACGTCGGCGGCGGCGTGCTCAAGGCCCGCGCCACGGGCGAGCTGCGCATCCTGGCCGAGCTGACCGGCGCCCCGGTCACCACCACCCTCATGGCGCTGGGCGCATTCCCCGACAGCCACGCCCAGCACGTCGGCATGCCCGGCATGCACGGCTCGGTCTCCGCCGTCGCGGCCCTGCAGAAGGCCGACCTGATCGTCGCGCTCGGCGCCCGCTTCGACGACCGCGTCACCGGCAAGCTCGACTCCTTCGCCCCGTACGCGAAGATCGTGCACGCCGACATCGACCCGGCCGAGATCTCCAAGAACCGCGTCGCCGACGTGCCGATCGTGGGTGACGCCCGTGAGGTCATCGCGGACCTGATCGTCGCCGTCCAGGCCGACCACGAGGCGGGCCGCCGCGGCGACTACGCCGACTGGTGGAAGCTGCTGAGCGGGCTGCGCGACACCTACCCGCTCGGTTACGACCTGCCCGCCGACGGCAGCCTGTCCCCGCAGCAGGTCATCCAGCGGATCGGCGAGCTGGCCCCCGAGGGCACCCTCTTCGCGGCCGGCGTGGGCCAGCACCAGATGTGGGCCTCGCAGTTCATCTCCTTCGAGCGGCCCAACACCTGGTTCAACTCCGGCGGCGCCGGGACGATGGGCTACGCCGTCCCCGCGGCCATGGGCGCCAAGGCCGGCCGGCCCGGCGCGACGGTGTGGGCGGTCGACGGCGACGGCTGCTTCCAGATGACCAACCAGGAGCTGGTCACCTGCGCGCTGAACAACATCCCGATCAAGGTCGCCATCATCAACAACGGCGCCCTGGGCATGGTCCGGCAGTGGCAGTCGCTCTTCTACAACGAGCGCTACTCCAACACCGTCCTGCACGCCGGTGAGACCAACGCGGGCCGCGGCTCCCACCAGGGCGTCAGCCAGACCCCGCCGGCCGGCACCCGCGTCCCGGACTTCGTCAAGCTGTCGGAGGCCATGGGCTGCGTCGGCCTGCGCTGCGAGTCCCCCGACGAGCTGGACGAGGTCATCGAGAAGGCCAACGCCATCAACGACCGCCCGGTCGTCGTGGACTTCATCGTCCACGAGGACGCCATGGTGTGGCCGATGGTCGCCGCCGGCACCTCCAACGACGAGATCATGGCCGCCCGTGACGTCCGCCCCGACTTCGGCGACGCCGCGGACGACTGAGGACCGAGAGAGAAGCAGAGGAACGACGCGACATGTCCAAGCACACGCTCTCCGTCCTGGTGGAGAACAAGCCCGGCGTCCTGGCCAGGATCACCGCCCTGTTCTCCCGGCGCGGCTTCAACATCGACTCCCTCGCCGTCGGCACCACCGAGCACGCCGACATCTCCCGCATCACCATCGTGGTGAACGTGATCGAGGACCTCCCGCTGGAGCAGGTCACCAAGCAGCTGAACAAGCTGGTCAACGTCCTGAAGATCGTCGAGCTGGAGCCCTCCGCCGCCGTCCAGCGCGAACTCGTCCTGGTGAAGGTGCGCGCCGACAACGAGTCCCGCTCCCAGATCGTGGAGATCGTCCAGCTGTTCCGCGCCAAGACCGTGGACGTCTCGCCCGAGGCGGTCACCATCGAGGCCACCGGCGGCGCCGACAAGCTCGAGGCCATGCTGAAGATGCTGGAGCCTTTCGGCATCAAGGAGCTCGTGCAGTCGGGCACGATCGCGATCGGCCGCGGCGCCCGCTCGATCACCGACCGCTCCCTGCGCGCCCTCGACCGGACCGCATAGCGAGACCGTAAAACTTGATTCCGCCCGCGGACGTAGTGTGTGGGCAACCCCCCAGATCACCAAGGAGAGACCCGAAGTGGCCGAGCTGTTCTACGACGACGATGCCGACCTGTCCATCATCCAGGGCCGCAAGGTCGCGGTCATCGGCTACGGGAGCCAGGGGCACGCGCACGCGCTGTCGCTGCGCGACTCGGGTGTGGACGTGCGGGTCGGTCTGCACGAGGGCTCC
>NZ_JARAVL010000042.1:0-82793 GCF_033792725.1 Streptomyces sp. PA03-5A
CCCCCCGCCGCGAGGGATCCGGCGCGTCCGGCACGTCCGGCAGCGCCGGCACCTCCGGCGTGCCGCACGGACGCTCTCCCGGGGCCCGCAGGCCGGCCGCCGGCGGACGCGACGCCAGGGGCGCCCGGGACCGGGCCGGCCGCGGGGCCGTACCGCCGCGGCGCAGGCCCCCGCGCCCGGTCACGCCGGCCGGTGCGCCGCTGCTGCGGCTGGGCCGGCCACGGCCGCGCCTGCGACTGGTCAGCTTCGCTCTCACGCTGGTGATGCTCACCTTCGTGATCCGGCTCTTCCAGGTGCAGGCCGTGGACGCCGCGACCTACGCCGCAAAGGCCGAGGTCAACCGCAACGTCAAGGTGACCCTCGCCGCCGAGCGCGGGACGATCACCGACCGCAACGGGGTCGATCTGGCCACCACCGTGGACGCGTACGACATCACGGCCGACCCGATGCTCTTCACCCCCAAGTACGCCGAGGTGAAGGACGCTCCGGCGCGCGCCGCGGAACTGCTCGCGCCGATCGTCGACGGCGACCAGAAGGAGATCGCGAAGCAGCTCGCCAACTACCCGGGATCGCGCAACGAGATCATCGCCCGGCAGCAGTCGCCGCAGGTCTGGAACCAGATCAAGGACCTGCAGAGCGCGCTAGCCGACCGGGCCGAGAAGGGCGACGGCGTCAACTACCTCGCCGGGGTCTTCCGGCTCCGGCACGCCAAGCGCGTCTACCCCGCGAGTGACCTCGCGGCGGGCGTGATCGGCTGGGTGAACGCCTCCGGCGCGGGCGGCGGCGGTCTGGAGAGCCGCCTCGACAAGGCACTGGCGGGAAAGGACGGCACCGTCACCTACGCCCAGTCCGGCGGCCGCCGGGTGCCCACGGCCAGCGTGCAGGAGCGCGCCGCCGAGCCCGGCACCGACGTGGAGCTGACCCTGGACCGGGACATCCAGTGGGCCGCCCAGCGGGCGATCACCCAGCAGGTGAGGGCGTCCGACGCCGACCGCGGCTACGTGATCGTCCAGGACACCCGCACCGGGCAGGTGCTGGCCATGGCCAACGCCCCCGGCTTTGACCCCAACGACCTGACCCGGGCCGACCCCACCGCCCTCGGCAACGCCGCGCTGCAGGACGCGTACGAGCCCGGCAGCGTCAGCAAGCTGATGTCCATGGCCGCGGTCCTCGACGAGGGCGTGGCCACCCCGGACACCCACGTCACGGTGCCCGGCACCCTGCCGCGCGCCGACCGCGTCTTCCACGACGACGTGGACCACGGCACCTGGCACCTGACCCTGAACGGCGTGCTCGCCAAGTCCAGCAACATCGGCACGATCCTGGCCGCCGAGCAACTCGGCAAGAACCAGAAGCAGGCCAACCGCGTCCTCTACTCGTACCTGAGGAAATTCGGCATCGGGCGGCCCACGGGGGTCGGTTTCCCCGGCGAGACGCCCGGCATCCTGGCGAGGCCGGACCAGTGGAACGCGTCCCAGCAGTACACCATCCCCTTCGGGCAGGGCCTGTCGCTGAACGCGCTGCAGGCCACCTCGGTGTACTCGACGATCGCCAACGGCGGTGTACGGGTCGAGCCCAGCCTGGTGCGCGGCACGACCGGCCCGGACGGCCGCTTCGTCCCGTCCCCGCAGGCGCCGCGGACCCGGGTGGTCAGCGCGAAGACCGCCAAGACGCTCACCACCATGCTGGAGTCCGTGGTCGGCGACGAGCAGGGCACCGGCACCAGGGCCCGCATCGCGGGGTACCGCGTCGCGGGCAAGACCGGCACGGCCAACCGGGTGGACCCGGAAACGGGCACCTACAGCGGCTACACGGCCTCGTTCATGGGATTCGCCCCCGCCGACGACCCGCGGCTGACCGTGTCCTGCGTGATCCAGAACCCGACCCGCGGCAGTTATTTCGGTGGTCAGATCTGCGGCCCGGTGTTCAAGCGGGTCATGGAGTTCGCCCTGAAGTCCCTGCAGGCGGCGCCCAGCGGAACCAAGGCCCCGAACCTGCCGGTCGAGTGGGACCCCTCGAAGCCGTGACCGGCGAGCAGGGGAGGAAGGAACGGCGGCCGTGAACGGACACGACCCCACAGCGGAAGGTACGGGCGGTAGCCCCGCGCACGCGGACCGTACCGGAGGAAGCAGCAGGCCGGAAGCCCGGCGAGGGGCTTTTGGCCCGGAGCCCGGCCCGGCGGGTACTCTCACGGCCGTGTCACACGCTGATCAGTCCCCCCGCCCCGAACCGACGCAGCCGGGCGCGCCCCGCCCCACCCGGGTCCGGCCCGTACCGACCACGGAACTGGCCGCGCGGCTGGGCGCGGAACCGCCCGCGCCCAGCGCCGCCCCGGTCACCGGGATCACGCACGACTCGCGGGCCGTCCGCCCCGGCGACCTGTACGCCGCGCTGCCCGGTGCCCGCTTCCACGGTGCCGACTTCGCCCCGCAGGCGGCCGAACTGGGGGCCGCGGCGATCCTCACCGACCCGGCGGGCGCCGAGCGTGCGGCGGCGACCGGCCTGCCGGTGCTGACGGTCCAGGACCCCCGGTCGCGGATGGGCGAGCTGGCCGCCGAGATCTACGGCCGGCCGGGTGAGGACCTGCTGCAGATCGGGATCACCGGCACCTCCGGCAAGACCACCACCGCCTACCTCATCGAGGGCGGCCTGCGGGCGGTGCACGGCGGCGGGACGGGACTGATCGGCACGGTCGAGTCCCGGATCGGCGACGAGCGGATCAAGAGCGAGCGCACCACCCCCGAGGCCACGGACCTGCAGGCACTCTTCGCGGTGATGCGCGAGCGCGGGATCGAGTCCCTGGTCATGGAGGTCTCCAGCCACGCCCTGGTGCTGGGACGGGTGGACGGGGCGGTCTTCGACGTCGCCGTCTTCAACAACCTCAGCCCCGAGCACATGGAGTTCCACTCGGGCATGGAGGACTACTTCCAGGCCAAGGCGCAGTTGTTCACCCCGCGCCGCAGCAAGGCCGGCGTGGTCAACATCGACGACGAGTACGGCCGCCGCCTGGTCCGCGAGTCGCAGGTGCCGGTCACCACCTTCTCCGCCGACGGCCACCCCGACGCCGACTGGCGCGCCGAGCACGTCGTGACCGGGCCGCTGCGCTCCACCTTCACCGTCGTCGGCCCGGGCGGCGTGCGCATCGAGGCCGCCTCGCCCCTTCCCGGCCCCTTCAACGTCGCCAACGCCCTCGCCGCGATCGCCGCCCTGGCGGTGGCCGGGATCGACCCGCAGACGGCCGCCCAGGGCGTCGCCGCCGTCCCGGGCGTGCCGGGCCGGCTGGAGCGCGTCGACGCGGGCCAGCCGTACCTCGCGGTCGTCGACTACGCCCACAAGACCGACGCCGTCGAATCGGTGCTGCGGGCCCTGCGCAAGGTCACCAAGGGCAACCTGCACATCGTCCTCGGCTGCGGCGGGGACCGCGACGAGACCAAACGCGGCCCGATGGGCGCCGCCGCGGCACGGCTGGCCGACACGGCCGTGCTGACCTCGGACAACCCCCGCTCCGAGGATCCGCTCGCGATCCTCACCGCGATGCTGGCCGGAGCAGCCGGGGTGCCCGCGCACGAGCGGGGCCATGTCGTCGTCGAACCCGACCGGGCGGCGGCCATCGCGACCGCCGTCGCCCTGGCCCGGCCGGACGACACCGTACTGGTGGCCGGCAAGGGCCATGAGCAGGGCCAGGACATCGCCGGAGTGGTACGCCCCTTCGACGACCGAGAAGTGCTGCGCGCGGCCATCGAACGGGCCGCCGGCACACCAGCGCAGGAGAAGGACCAGGACCAGCTGTGATCCCACTCACCCTCGCCGAGGTCGCACACGCGGTCGGCGGGAGCACGTACGACATACCGGACCCGACGGTGCCCGTCACCGGGTCCGTGGAGATCGACTCCCGCAAGGTGACGCCGGGCGGCCTCTTCGTCGCCTTCCAGGGCGAGCACGTGGACGGTCACGACTACGCGGAGCGGGCCGTGGCGGCCGGAGCGGTCGCCGTTCTGGCGGCCCGGCCGGTCGGCGTGCCCGCGATCGTCGTGGACGACGTCCAGCTCGCCCTGGGTGCACTGGCCAGGCACGTCATCGAACGGCTCGGCGCGACCCTCGTGGCGCTGACCGGATCGGCGGGCAAGACCAGCACCAAGGACCTCACCGCACAGGTGCTGCAGCGGCTCGCCCCGACCGTCTGGACGCCCGGCTCGCTCAACAACGAGATCGGGCTGCCGCTGACCGCGCTGCGCGCCGACGACACCACCCGGCACCTGGTGCTGGAGATGGGCGCCCGCGGCATCGGCCACATCCACTACCTCACCGAGCTGACCCCGCCGCGGATCGGCGTGGTCCTCAACGTCGGCACCGCCCACATCGGCGAGTTCGGCGGCCGAGAGCAGATCGCCCAGGCCAAGGGCGAGTTGGTCGAGGCGCTGCCGGAGGCCGCCGACGGCGGCGTCGCCGTGCTCAATGCGGACGATCCCCTCGTACGCGCCATGTCCTCCCGCACCAAGGCGCGCGTCGTGCTGTTCGGCGAGTCCGCCGACGCAGACGTCCGCGCCGAGAACGTCCGCCTCAACGACCGAGGTCAGGCCGTGTTCACGCTCACAACGCCTACCGGGTGCAGCGAAGTGACCTTGCGCCTGTACGGTGAGCACCACGTGTCGAACGCGCTTGCCGCGGCCGCCGTAGCCCGTGAACTCGGCATGCCCGTCGACGAGATCGCCACCGCGCTCTCCGAGGCGGGGACGCTGTCCCGCTGGCGCATGGAGGTCGTCGAACGGCCGGACGGCGTGACGGTCGTGAACGACGCCTACAACGCGAACCCCGAATCCATGCGAGCCGCCCTGCGCGCGCTCGCGGCCATGGGCCGTGCCGCCGAGGCACGCGGGGGACGCACGTGGGCGGTGCTGGGCGAGATGGCGGAGCTCGGCGGGGAGGCCCTCGCGGAGCACGACGCTGTCGGACGGCTGGCCGTCCGGCTCAACGTCAGCAAGCTCGTGGCAGTCGGCGGCCAGGCGGCCGCCTGGGTGCAAATGGGCGCCTACAACGAGGGTTCGTGGGGTGAGGAGTCGGTGCACGTGTCCGACGCTGAGGCGGCGATCGACCTGTTGCGCAGTGAACTGCGTCCGGGGGACGTCGTGCTGGTGAAGGCATCGAGGGCGGTCGGCCTGGAGCGGGTCGCACTCGCGCTGCTCGACGGCGTCGAGGGCGGGGGCGCTGAGTAATGAACCAGATCCTGGTCTCGGGTGTTCTCGGTCTGTTCCTGTCCCTCGTCGGTACCCCGATGCTGATCAAGCTGCTGGCCCGCAAGGGCTACGGCCAGTTCATCCGCGACGACGGGCCCAAGGAACACCACAGCAAGCGCGGTACGCCCACCATGGGCGGCATCGCCTTCATCCTGGCCACGCTCGTCGCGTACGCGCTCACCAAGGTCATCACCTCGGAGCGCCCGACGATCTCCGGCGTGCTGGTGCTCTTCCTCTTCACGGGACTGGGCGTCGTCGGCTTCCTCGACGACTACATCAAGATCGTCAAGCAGCGCAGCCTGGGCCTGAGGGCCAAGGCGAAGATGGCGGGCCAGCTGATCGTCGGCATCACCTTCGCGGTGCTGTCGCTGCAGTTCTCCGACGCCCGCGGCGTCACCCCGGCCTCCACCCGGCTGTCCTTCACACAGGACTTCGGCTGGTCCCTCGGCCCGGTGATCTTCGTGATCTGGGCGCTGTTCATGATCCTCGCGATGTCGAACGGCGTGAACCTCACCGACGGCCTCGACGGCCTGGCCACCGGCGCCTCGGTGATGGTCTTCGCCTCCTACACCGTCATCGGCGTGTGGCAGTACGGCCAGTCCTGCTCCAACGTCATCACCGCGGGGCCCGGCTGCTACGACGTACCGCACCCGCTCGACCTCGCGGTCGTCGCCGCGGCGCTGATGGGCGCCTGTTTCGGCTTCTTGTGGTGGAACACCTCGCCGGCCAAGATCTTCATGGGTGACACCGGCTCGCTCGCGCTCGGCGGCGCCCTGGCCGGTCTGGCCATCTGCTCCCGCACCGAGCTGCTGCTGGCGATCCTGGGCGGCCTCTTCGTCCTGATCACCCTCTCCGTGGTCATCCAGGTCGGCTCCTTCCGCCTGACCGGCAAGCGGGTCTTCCGCATGGCACCGCTGCAGCACCACTTCGAGCTCAAGGGCTGGAGCGAGGTCCTGGTCGTCGTCCGCTTCTGGATCATCCAGGGCATGTGCATGGCCGTCGGCCTCGGTCTCTTCTACGCGGGCTGGGTGGCCGCGCAGTGACCTCGGCCCCCGGGCAGGAGCCCGGCTCGCGTCAGGGCGGCCTTCCGCCGGCCGCCGTCGAGGCGGCCGGGCGGCTCGGACTGCCGGGCCGCCGGGTCACCGTCGCGGGGCTCGGCGTCTCGGGCGTGCCCGCCGCCAAGGTGCTGCACGCCCTCGGCGCCCGCGTGACGGTCGTCAACGACGGCGACGACGAGCCGGCCCGGGCCCAGGCCGCCGAGCTGGAGGCGCTGGGCGTCACCGTGCGGCTCGGGGACGGCCGGACCCTGCCCGAGGGCACCGAACTGATCGTCACCTCGCCCGGGTGGAAGCCCACCAGCCCGCTCTTCACGGCCGCCGGGGCCGCGGGCGTGCCCGTGTGGGGCGACGTGGAGCTGGCCTGGCGGCTGCGCGGCCCCGGGGCGGCGCCCTGGCTCGCCGTCACCGGCACCAACGGCAAGACCACCACCGTGCAGATGCTCGCCTCCATCCTGCGCGCTGCGGGCCTGCGCACCGCGGCGGTCGGCAACATCGGCACGCCGATCCTGGACGTCGTCCTGTCCGGGCAGGAGCACGACGTCCTCGCCGTGGAGCTGTCCAGCTACCAGCTGCACTGGGCCCCCTCGGTGCGCCCGCACTCGGCCGCCGTCCTGAACCTCGCCCCGGACCACCTCGACTGGCACGGCTCGATGGAGGCCTACGCCGCCGACAAGGGCCGCGTCTACGAGGGCAACAAGGTCGCCTGCGTCTACAACCTCGCGGACCCCGCCACCGAGGCGCTGGTGCGCGAGGCCGACGTCGAGGAGGGCTGCCGCGCGATCGGCTTCGGCCTCGGCAGCCCCCGGCCCTCGGAGTTCGGGGTCGTCGAGGGCATCCTGGTCGACCGGGCCTTCGCGCCCGAGCGGCACAAGAACGCCCAGGAGCTGGCCGAGGTCTCCGACGTGCACCCGCCGGCCCCGCACAACATCGCCAACGCCCTGGCCGCGGCCGCCCTCGCCCGTGCGTTCGGGGCCTCGCCGACCGCCGTCCGGGACGGCCTGCGCGCCTTCCGGCCGGACGCCCACCGCATCGCCCACGTGGACCGGATCGACGACGTGGACTACGTCGACGACTCCAAGGCCACCAACACCCACGCCGCCGAGGCGTCCCTCGCCGCCTACGAGCACATCGTCTGGATCGGCGGCGGCCTCGCCAAGGGCGCCACCTTCGACGAGCTCGTCAAGGGCGCGGCCAAGCGGCTGCGCGGCGCCGTGCTGATGGGGGCCGACCGCGCCCTCGTCCGTGAAGCGCTCGCGCGACACGCCCCCGAGGTCCCGGTCGTCGACCTCGACCGCACCGACACTGGGGCGATGGCGGCGGCCGTCCACGCCGCGCGGGACCTCGCCCACCCGGGGGACACGGTGCTGCTGGCACCGGCCTGCGCCTCGATGGACATGTTCGCGGACTACAAGGCTCGCGGAAACGCCTTCGCGCAGGCCGTACGGGATCTGCGGGCGCCCGGCGCCGGGCAGTAGCCGGGGCCGCTCCGGCACGCACCGCGACCTAGGAGGGGACATGACGGCAGCCGACCACGGTGACGCCTCCGGTTCTCGTTCCCGCAACGCCCTGAAGGCGCCCGCCCGCCCCCCGCGGGCGGCGCCGCCCCGGCGCGGGGCGGCCGCCGCCGGGGCGCGCACCCCCGGCGGGAAGGCGTCGCGGGGCAGCGCGCTGCGGGGCGCCAGGGTCGTCCTGGACCGCGCCATGCGGACCTGGGACCGCCCGCTGACCGCGTACTACGTCATCCTCGGCAGCAGCCTGCTGATCACCGTGCTCGGCCTGGTGATGGTCTTCTCCGCTTCGCAGATCAAGGCGCTGGAGTACGGGCTGCCGTCCACGTACTACTTCCGCAAGCAGCTGTTCGCCGCCGTGCTCGGCACCGGCCTGCTCGTCGCGGCCTCGCGGGTGCCGGTGCGGCTGCACCGGGCGCTGTCCTACCCGCTGCTCGTCGGCTCGGTCTTCCTCATGGCCCTGGTCCAGGTGCCGGGGATAGGGCAGTCCGTCAACGGCAACCAGAACTGGCTCTACCTCGGCGGCCCGTTCCAGCTGCAGCCCAGTGAGTTCGGCAAGCTCGCGCTCGTCCTGTGGGGCGCGGACCTGCTGGCCCGCAAGGAGGACCTCAAGCTCCTCGTTCAGTGGAAGCACCTGCTGATCCCGTTGGTGCCGGTCGCCTTCCTGCTGCTCGGCCTGATCATGCTCGGCGGTGACATGGGCACCGCGATCATCCTCACCGCGATCCTGTTCGGCCTGCTGTGGATCGCCGGCGCCCCCACCCGCCTGTTCGCGGGCGTCCTGGGGGTCGCGGGGATGATCGGCTTCCTGCTGATCAAGACCAGCGGCAACCGCATGGACCGGCTCGCCTGCATCGGGGCCACCGACGTCACTCCCGGTGGCGGCTGCTGGCAGGCCGTGCACGGGATCTACGCCCTCGCCTCGGGCGGATGGTTCGGTTCCGGACTCGGCGCGAGCGTGGAAAAATGGGGTCAACTGCCCGAGCCGCACACCGACTTCATCTTCGCCGTGACCGGGGAGGAACTGGGGCTGACGGGGACGCTGTCGGTGCTCGTCCTCTTCGCGGCTCTAGGCTATGCGGGTATCCGCGTGGCCGGTCGTACGGAGGAGCCCTTCGTCAGGTTTGCCGCGGGAGGCGTGACGACGTGGATCACGGCGCAGTTCGTGGTCAACATCGGTGCGGTGCTCGGCCTGCTGCCGATCGCCGGTGTCCCGCTCCCGCTGTTCTCCTACGGAGGCTCGGCCCTCCTGCCGACCATGTTCGCGATCGGGCTGCTCATCTCCTTCGCGAGGAGCGAGCCCGCCGCGCGAGCGGCACTCAACGCGCGGGGGCCCGGCTACTGGCCGGGGGCAATGACACGGACGATGAGGCGGTTCGTCAGACGGCGACCGTCCGGAGAGCGGTGAATTTCGGTGCATGTCGTACTCGCCGGTGGGGGGACCGCCGGCCACATCGAGCCCGCGCTCGCGCTCGCCGACGCCCTGCGCAGGCAGGACCCGACCGTGGGGATCACGGCACTCGGCACCGAGCGGGGTCTGGAGACCCGGCTGGTGCCGGAACGCGGCTACGATCTGGCGCTCATCCCGGCCGTCCCGCTGCCGCGCAAGCCCACCCCCGAGCTGATCACCGTCCCAGGGCGGCTGCGCGGCACCATCAAGGCCGCCGAGCAGATCCTGGAGCGGACCAAGGCCGACGCGCTCGTCGGCTTCGGCGGCTACGTCGCCCTGCCCGGATACCTGGCCGCCAAGCGGCTCGGCGTGCCGATCGTGGTGCACGAGGCCAACGCCCGCCCGGGCCTCGCCAACAAGATCGGCTCCCGCTACACCGGCTACGTGGCCGTGAGCACCCCGGACAGCAAGCTCCGGCACTCCCGCTACGTCGGCATCCCGCTGCGCCGGTCCATCGCGACCCTCGACCGCGCCGCGGTCCGCGCGGAGGCGCGTGCCGCCTTCGGCCTCGACCAGAACCTGCCGACCCTGCTGGTCTCCGGCGGTTCCCAGGGCGCCCGGCGGCTCAACGAGGTGATCGCCTCCGTCGCCCCGCGCCTGCAGCAGTCCGGCGTCCAGATCCTGCACGCGGTCGGCCCGAAGAACGAGCTCCCGCACGCCGACAACATGCCCGGCATGCCGCAGTACGTCCCGGTCCCCTACCTGGACCGGATGGACCTCGCCTACGCCGCCGCCGACATGATGCTCTGCCGGGCCGGCGCCATGACCGTCGCCGAGCTCTCCGCCGTGGGCCTGCCGGCCGCGTACGTCCCGCTGCCGATCGGCAACGGCGAGCAGCGGCTGAACGCGCAGCCGCTCGTCAAGGCGGGCGGCGGCGTCATCGTCGACGACGCGGACCTCAGCGCTGAGTGGGTGCTCGGCAACGTGCTGCCCGTCCTGACCGATCCGCACCGCCTGTACGAAATGTCGCGCGCCGCGGCAGAGTTCGGCCGCCCGCACGCCGACGAGCTGCTCGTCGGCATGGTCTACGAGGCGATCGCCGCCCGCCGCGGCTGAACCCCGGTGCCGGCCGGGCACCTCCGGCACCCCCGGCGGGCGACGCCGGGGGTCCCCCGTGCTCCGTTGGGGTCACGGGGGAGGAGGCCCGGCCCGCCGGGCGGCGCGCGGCCGCCCGGGCACCCAGCACGACGACTAGCCTGCCCGGAAGCGCAAGGCAGTTCCGACGACCCCGGAGGCGAACGTGGCCGTACCGACGACCGCCCCGGCGGCCGGCGAGCAGGACGGCGGGACCGAGCGCCCGCCGCGGCGGAGCCGGCGCCTCATCGTCCTGACGGCGCTCGCCGCGGCCACCGTGCTGGGCGGCACGGGCACCTGGCTGTTGTACGGCTCCGCCTGGCTGCGCGCGACGCAGGTCCGCGTGACGGGCACGGAGGTGCTCTACCCCGACCAGGTGCGCGACGCCGCGCAGGTGCCGCTCAACGGGCCGCTGGTTTCCGTGGACACGGACGTGATCGCCCGCCGGCTGAAGGCGCGGTTGCCGCGCATCTCCGCCGTGGAGGTGGAGCGTTCGTGGCCGCACGCGATCACACTGAAAGTGACGGAGCGAACTCCCGCCGCCCTTGTGAAAGGTGACGGGTACTTCGTCGAAGTCGACGCGGACGGCTTCCGGTTCGACGAGCGGGACACTCCTCTCAAGGGTGTGCCCATCATCGAATTGAGGCCTGACCGCGACTCCGCGAGCTATCGTCTTTTTGGGACAAAACGACTATTGGCGGCGGCGGTTCAGGTCGCGGCGGACCTGCCGAAGGTCGCATACCGGGACGCACAGCTCATCGATGTGCGCTCATATGACGACATTACGGTCGAACTGACCGGTGGACGTGCGGTGATGTGGGGGAGTGCGGATCGAGGGGCGGAGAAAGCGGTTGCCCTCGCGGCGCTGATGAAAGTCGAGCACGATGCCGAGTTCTTCGACGTGAGCGCCCCAACATCCCCTGCTGCGTCGGACAGTTGACGTCCCAGCCTTCTGTTCGACACCCTGGTTGGTCCGGCTCTGGCGTGATCACATAGGGTCAAAAGAAAAACGGGAGGTTCGGCGTGTTCGTTGAACGCGAACCGCTTGTCGATTTAGTGTCCTGTCCCAAAGACAGTGCGGGACAGACATACTGGTAACCCTAAACCTCAGGGTTAGGGTTCGGATCGGCCGGCCTTCCCGACGGTCCCCACAGGTATACGTAACTCGAGGCGAGAGGCCTTCGACGTGGCAGCACCGCAGAACTACCTCGCAGTCATCAAGGTCGTCGGCATCGGCGGCGGTGGCGTGAACGCCATCAACAGGATGATCGAGGTCGGTCTCAAGGGCGTCGAGTTCATCGCGATCAACACCGATGCACAGGCCCTGCTGATGAGCGACGCCGACGTCAAGCTGGACGTCGGCCGTGAACTCACGCGTGGACTCGGCGCCGGGGCCAACCCGGACGTCGGCCGGAAGGCCGCCGAGGACCACCGCGAGGAGATCGAAGAGGTGCTCAAGGGCGCCGACATGGTCTTCGTCACCGCGGGCGAGGGCGGCGGCACCGGTACCGGCGGCGCGCCCGTCGTGGCCAACATCGCCCGCACGCTGGGCGCCCTCACCATCGGTGTGGTCACCCGGCCGTTCACCTTCGAGGGACGCCGCCGGGCCAACCAGGCCGAGGACGGCATCGCGGGGCTGCGCGACGAGGTCGACACCCTCATCGTGATCCCGAACGACCGGCTGCTGTCCATCTCGGACCGCCAGGTGAGCGTGCTGGACGCCTTCCGCTCCGCGGACCAGGTGCTGCTCTCCGGTGTCCAGGGCATCACCGACCTGATCACCACCCCCGGTCTGATCAACCTCGACTTCGCCGACGTGAAGTCCGTGATGTCCGAGGCGGGTTCGGCCCTCATGGGCATCGGCTCGGCCCGCGGGGACGACCGCGCGGTCGCCGCGGCGGAGATGGCCATCTCCTCGCCGCTGCTGGAGGCGTCCATCGACGGCGCCCGGGGCGTACTGCTCTCCATCTCCGGTGGCTCGGACCTCGGCCTGTTCGAGATCAACGAGTCGGCCCAGCTGGTCAGCGAGGCCGCCCACCCCGAGGCCAACATCATCTTCGGTGCGGTCATCGACGACGCCCTGGGCGACGAGGTCCGGGTCACCGTCATCGCGGCCGGCTTCGACGGCGGGCAGCCGCCGACCCGCAACCGCGACAAGGTGCTCGGCTCGTACTCCTCCCGCGAGGAGAACTCCTCCTCGTCGCCGGCCCGTCCGGCCACCCCGGCCACCGAGCCGGCCCGCCCGGCCTTCAGCGGCCTGGGCAGTGTCACCCAGCGTGAGGAGGGGCCGAAGCCCGAGCCGGTCGCCGAGGTGCCGGCCCAGCCGATCGCCCCGCAGGTTCCCCCGGCGCGTCCGTACCAGGACACTGCCGCCGAGGAACTCGACGTACCCGACTTCCTGAAGTAAGCACAGTCACACGTGATAACGCTCAACCACGCACGTCCGGGCGGCGCCCACTTCGCCTTCACCGACAGGTGGGGAGGGGTGAGCGCCGCTCCGTACGACAGCCTCAACCTCGGCGGCGCGGTCGGTGACGACCCGGCCGCCGTCCTTTCCAACCGTGACCTCGCCGCACGCGGGCTGGGCCTCGACCCCGCCCGGGTGGTGTGGATGAACCAGGTGCACGGCAACGACGTCGCCGTGGTCGCCGCCCCCTGGGCCGACGGCCGGGTCCCGGAGGTGGACGCCGTCGTCACCACGCGGCCCGGACTCGCCCTCGCGGTCCTGACCGCCGACTGCGTCCCGGTCCTGATGGCCGACGCGCACGCCGGGGTGGTGGCCGCGGCCCACGCCGGCCGCCCGGGTCTGCTGGCCGGGGTCGTCCCGGCGGCGGTCGAGGCCATGGTCGGCCTCGGCGCCCGCGCGGAACGGATCACCGCGATGACCGGCCCCTCGGTCTGCGGCGCCTGCTACGAGGTGCCCGAGGCGATGCGCGAAGAGGTCGCCGCCGCCGTCCCCGAGGCCCGTGCCACCACCAGTTGGGGCACCCCCTCCCTGGACATCGCCACCGGAGTGCACGCCCAACTTGCCCGACTGGGTGTCCCGATGGGTGAGAAATCCCATATTTGTACGATGGAGTCCGGAGACCACTTCTCCTACCGCCGTGAGCGGACCACCGGACGACTCGCGGGATATGTCTGGCTGGACGGCCCGAGTGACTGACCGTACGCAAGAGCGAAGGGCCGAGCTGGCCGGGAACCTGGCCGCGGTCGAGGAGCGCATCGCGGCGGCCTGCGCGGCGGCCGGCCGGGCGCGGAACGAGGTGACCTTGATCGTGGTCACCAAGACCTACCCGGCGAGCGACGTGCGGATCCTGTCGGAGCTCGGCGTCCGCCAGGTCGCGGAGAACCGCGACCAGGACGCCGCCCCCAAGGCGGAGGCCTGTGCGGACCTACCGCTGACCTGGCACTTCGTGGGTCAGCTGCAGACGAACAAGGTGCGCTCGGTGGTCCGCTACGCGGACCTCGTGCACTCGGTTGACCGCCTCCGGCTGGTCGAAGCGCTCTCCGCGGCCGTCATGAAGTCCGAGCGGGCCGACCGTGAGCTCGGCTGCCTGGTCCAGGTCGCGCTCGACGCCGAGGCCGGGGCGCAGGGCGCCCGCGGCGGAATCGCACCCGATGCCGTCGAAGGGATCGCCGAAACCGTCGCGGCCGCCCCCGGGCTGCGCCTTGACGGACTGATGACGGTCGCACCGCTGGCGGGGCCGTACGCGGGTCAACCCCGCGCCGCCTTCGATCGGCTGGCGGAAATCGCATCCTGCCTGCGCGCGTCGCATCCGGCTGCAAACATGGTCTCGGCAGGGATGAGCGCGGACCTCGAAGAGGCCGTCGCCGCCGGTGCGACACACGTACGCATCGGTAGCGCGGTACTCGGAGTCCGGACCGGGCTCGGGTAACGTCACCAAACAAGTCGGACCACACAAAAAATATGGTCTTTCCCCGCTGAGAGGACGCAGAGCATGGCCGGCGCGATGCGCAAGATGGCGGTCTACCTCGGCCTCGTGGAGGACGACGGGTACGACGGCCCGGGCTTCGACCCCGACGACGAGTTCGAACCGGAACCCGAGCCGGAGCGCTCCCGCCGACCGCACCAGTCCCACCAGCCACCACATCAGACACAACCGGAGGAACCGGCACGCATCGTGCACGCCCCGGCCCCCCGGGAACCACGGATCGCCGCAGTGGCATCCATCACACAAGAACGCCATAGCCTGGAGAAGAACGCGCCGGTGATCATGCCCAAGGTCGTGTCGGAACGAGAGCCGTACCGGATCACGACACTCCACCCCCGGACGTACAACGAAGCCCGTACGATCGGGGAACACTTCCGCGAGGGCACGCCGGTGATCATGAATCTGACGGAGATGGACGACACGGACGCGAAGCGACTTGTCGACTTTGCCGCCGGGCTGGTCTTCGGGCTGCACGGCAGCATCGAGCGGGTGACGCAGAAGGTGTTTCTGCTGTCGCCTGCTAACGTCGATGTCACGGCGGAGGACAAGGCCCGCATCGCCGAGGGCGGGTTCTTCAATCAGAGCTGAGATACGCAACCGTACGAAACCGGCCGTGAGGGCCATGGACGAGCAAGGGAGAGGGAAGCGCGATGGACATCGCACTCCAGGTGCTGTGGATCGCGCTGATGTGTTTCCTGCTCGTCCTGATCTTCCGGTTGGTGATGGACTATGTTTTCCAGTTCGCTCGATCGTGGCAGCCCGGGAAGCCCATGGTGGTCGTCCTGGAGGCCACCTACACTGTCACCGATCCGCCACTCAAGCTTCTGCGGCGGTTCATCCCGCCGCTGCGTCTCGGGGGCGTGGCGCTCGACCTGTCCTTCTTCGTATTGATGATCATCGTGTACATCCTGCTCACCGTCGTAGGGGGCTTGCGAGGATGACCGATGCGGGCTCCCGATATGTCGACGATCACGTTGAGGTGAAGAGATGCCACTGACCCCCGAGGATGTGCGGAACAAGCAGTTCACGACCGTCCGCCTCCGAGAAGGCTATGACGAGGACGAGGTGGACGCCTTCCTCGACGAGGTCGAGGCGGAACTGACCCGACTGCTCCGCGAGAACGAGGACCTGCGCGCCAAGCTGGCCGCGGCGACCCGTGCCGCCGCCCAGAACCAGCAGCAGGGCATGCGCAAGCCCGAGCCGCAGGACGGCCGCGGTCCCGGGGCCCCCGTGCCCGCCGCCATATCGGGACCGCAGCCGGTGCCGCCCCAGCAGATGGGCGGCCCCGGTCCCCAGGGACCCGGCAGTGGCCTCGCCCTGCCCGCCGGGCCCAGTGCACAGCAGGGCCCCGGTCCGATGGGCCAGGGTCCGATGCAGGGCGGTCCCATGGGTCCCGGCCCGATGGGTCAGGGCCCCATGGGTCAGGGCCACATGGGCCAAGGCCCCATGGGTCAGGGTCCGATGGGCCAGGGCCCGATGCAGGGCGGTCCCATGGGTCCCGGCCCGATGGGCCAGCAGCACGGCCAGCACCCCATGGGTGGTCCCGGTCACCCGATGCAGCAGCAGGGCCCCGGTGGCGACAGCGCCGCCCGTGTGCTCTCGCTCGCCCAGCAGACGGCCGACCAGGCGATCGCCGAGGCGCGCGCCGAAGCGAACAAGATCGTCGGCGAGGCCCGCAGCCGTGCCGAGGGCCTCGAGCGCGACGCCCGCGCCAAGGCCGACGCCCTTGAGCGGGACGCGCAGGAGAAGCACCGCGTGGCCATGGGCTCCCTCGAGTCCGCCCGCGCCACGCTGGAGCGGAAGGTCGAGGACCTGCGCGGCTTCGAGCGCGAGTACCGCACGCGCCTGAAGTCGTACCTGGAGAGCCAGCTGCGTCAGCTGGAGAACCAGGCCGACGACTCGCTCGCCCCGCCGCGCACCCCCGCGGCCGCGTCCCTGTCCTCCGGTTCCGGCGGGATGGGCGGCACGATGGGCGGCGGCACCATGGGCGGCATGGCCACGGCCGGCGCCGGCACCATGGGCGGCAACCAGGGCTACGGCGGGCAGGGCATGGGCGGCGTCGGCGGGCAGAACCCGACGTACGGCGGCCAGCAGCAGATGTCTCCCGCTATGACGCAGCCGATGGCACCGGTGCGGCCGCAGGGGCCGGCGCCGCTGCAGCAGGCGCCGACGCCGATGCGTGGGTTCCTGATCGACGAGGACGACAACTAGTCGCGTAGTCGCTCGCGCGACGGCAGCACCACAGGGCCGGGCCCCCAGGGAATCGCTTCCCTCGGGGCCCGGCCCTTTGGCGTGCCTCTTGCGGCCCGGTGGTTGTGTGCGGGTTGTTTGCGCCTGCGGCGGGCGTCCACCCGCCCTCCCGCCCGATTGCCCGGCGCGGTCAGTGACCGCCTCGCGCGGTCGTTGTGGGGTCGGTGGCGCGCCGGCGCACTCCCCCAGCCTTCGGCCGGGGGGACCCCCACAGCGCTCGCGGTTTGGCCCTACGTCATTCGGCACCGGGTCCGCCGCTCATCGCTTCCGGGCGCACCCCGCCACACCCCCTCCCGGTGTGTTGGGGCGCATGACGGCCGGTGGGGGTGAGTAAGGCATCTGCGGCGACCCCGGACCGCCCACTCACCCCCAACCGGCCGTTGGCCGCCGCTCGATACGGAGGGGGCGGGGTCGTTGGGGGCACCCCCGGCCGAAGGCTGGGGAAGGGTGGGCGTTCTGGACGCTGATGTGTATGTGTTGTGCGGCATCCGGGGTCTGACCTGGACCGCCCGCCATGCAGATAAATATGCGGTCCAGAATGCCCAGCCCCGGAGGCCACGCCCCGGCCCACCATGCACGCGCGCAGCCCGCACCAATCGCGCCGGATGGGGGTCCCCCCGGCCGAAGGCTGGGGGAGGGAGGGCGGGCTGGGGAACCGCCCGCCGCAGGCGCAACCGCAACCACAAACGACCCGCGGACGACGACGCCCTCCGCCCACAGGGAACGTGGGCGGAGGGCGGCGCGTGGGGTGCGGCCCCGCGGGGGTTACCGCTTGCGGAGGTGGAAGGTGAGGCCGAGGGCCTCGTCGGTGAACGCGGGGCCGTAGCCCTCCTCCGGGGCGCCGGAGGCGAAGTCCGTCGCGAGGACCTCGTCCGCGACGAGCCGCGCGTGCTCCGCGAGGGCCTCCGCCAGTTCCGCGTCCGCCGCGGCCCAGCGCAGCGCGATGCGGTCCGCGACGTCCAGGCCGCTGTTCTTGCGGGCCTCCTGGACGAGCCGGATGACGTCACGGGCCAGGCCCGCGCGGCGCAACTCCGGGGTGATCTCGAGGTCGAGCGCCACGGTCGCGCCGGAGTCGGACGCCACGGACCAGCCCTCCCGCGGGGTCTCCGTGATGATCACTTCCTCCGCCGACAGGGCGACCGGCTCGCCGTCCACGAGGACCGACGCGTTGCCCTCGCGCAGCGCCAGCGACAGCGCCGCCGCGTCGCACTCGGCGACGGCCTTGGCGACGGCCTGGACGCCCTTGCCGAAGCGCTTGCCGAGGGCGCGGAAGTTGGCCTTGGCCGTGGTGTCGACCAGGGAGCCGCCGACCTCGCTCAGGGACGCCAGGGAGGCGACGTTGAGCTCCTCGGCGATCTGCGCCCGCAGTTCCTCGCCCAGTGCCTCGAAGCCCGAGGCGGCCACCAGGGCCCGCGAGAGGGGCTGGCGGGTCTTGACCCCGGACTCGGCACGCGTGGCGCGGCCCAGCTCCACCAGGCGGCGTACGAGGGCCATCTGGTCGGACAGGACGGGGTCGACCAGCGCCTCGTCCACCGTGGGCCAGCCGGCCAGGTGCACCGACCCGGGGGCGCCCGGGGTGACCGGGACGACCAGGTCCTGCCAGACGCGCTCGGTGATGAACGGCACCAGCGGCGCCATCAGCCGGGTCACCGTCTCGACGACGTCGTGCAGGGTGCGCAGCGCCGCCTTGTCGCCCTGCCAGAAGCGGCGCCGCGAGCGGCGCACGTACCAGTTGGACAGGTCGTCGACGAAGGACGAGAGCAGCTTGCCCGCGCGCTGGGTGTCGTACGACTCCAGGGCGTCGGTGACGTCCCGCACGAGCGCGCCCAGCTCGCCCAGCAGCCAGCGGTCCAGCAGCGGGCGGTCGGCCGGGGCCGGGTCGGCCTCGCCCGGGGCCCAGCCGGAGGTGCGGGCGTACAGGGCCTGGAAGGCGACCGTGTTCCAGTACGTCAGGAGGGTCTTGCGGACGACCTCCTGGATCGTGCCGTGGCCGACCCGGCGGGCCGCCCAGGGCGAGCCGCCGGCCGCCATGAACCAGCGCACGGCGTCGGCGCCGTGCTGGTCCATGAGCGGGATGGGCTGCAGGATGTTGCCCAGGTGCTTGGACATCTTCCGGCCGTCCTCGGCGAGGATGTGGCCCAGGCAGACCACGTTCTCGTAGGCGTTCCGGTCGAAGACCAGGGTGCCGACCGCCATCAGCGTGTAGAACCAGCCGCGGGTCTGGTCGATCGCCTCGGAGATGAACTGCGCCGGGTAGGTGCCCTCGAAGAGCTCCTTGTTCCGGTACGGGTAGCCCCACTGCGCGAACGGCATGGAGCCCGAGTCGTACCAGGCGTCGATGACCTCGGGCACGCGCACGGCCTCGGCGGAGCACTGCGGGCACGCGAAGGTGACGTCGTCGATGAAGGGCCGGTGCGGGTCGAGGCCGGTCTGGTCGGTGCCGGTCAGCTCCGACAGCTCGGACAGCGAGCCGACGCAGGTGAGGTGGCCCTCCTCGCAGCGCCAGATGGGCAGCGGCGTGCCCCAGTAGCGGTTGCGGGACAGCGCCCAGTCGATGTTGTTGTTGAGCCAGTCGCCGAAGCGGCCGTGCTTGACCGCCTCCGGGTACCAGTTGGTGCGCTCGTTCTCGCGGAGCAGGGCGTCCTTGACCGCGGTCGTGCGGATGTACCAGGACGGCTGCGCGTAGTAGAGGAGCGCGGTGTGGCAGCGCCAGCAGTGCGGGTAGCTGTGCTCGTACGGCAGGTGCCGGAAGAGCAGCCCGCGCGCCTGCAGGTCGTCGACGAGGGCCTCGTCGGCCTTCTTGAAGAACTGGCCGCCGACGAGCTCCAGGTCCTCCTCGAAGGTGCCGTCGGGGCGCACCGGGTTGACCACGGGCAGGCCGTAGGCGCGGCAGGTCTTGAGGTCGTCCTCGCCGAAGGCGGGCGCCTGGTGGACCAGGCCGGTGCCGTCCTCGGTCGTCACGTACTCGGCGTTGACGACGAAGTGCGCGCCCTCCATCTCCACCAGGTCGAAGGGCCGGTCGTACGTCCAGCGCTCCATCTCGCGGCCGGTGAAGCGCTGCCCGGTGGCCTCCCAGCCTCCCCCTGGGCCTGACGGCCCGGGAGGTGCCCCCACGCCGAGCGCCTTGCCGAGCAGCGGCTCGGCGACGACCAGCTTCTCCCGGCCGTCGGTGGCGACGACGTAGGTGACGTCGGGGTGGGCGGCGACCGCGGTGTTGGAGACCAGCGTCCAGGGGGTGGTCGTCCACACCAGGAGCGCGGCCTCGCCCGCGAGCGGGCCGGAGGTGAGCGGGAAGCGCACGTAGACCGAGGGGTCGACCACGGTCTCGTAGCCCTGCGCCAGTTCGTGGTCGGACAGGCCGGTGCCGCAGCGCGGGCACCAGGGTGCGACGCGGTGGTCCTGGACCAGCAGGCCCTTGTCGAAGATCTGCTTCAGCGACCACCAGACGGACTCGATGTACTCCGGGTCCATCGTCCGGTAGGCGTCGTCGAGGTCCACCCAGTACCCCATGCGGGTGGTCAGCTCGGCGAAGGCGTCGGTGTGCCGGGTCACGGACTCGCGGCACTTGGCGTTGAACTCGGCGATGCCGTACGCCTCGATGTCCTTCTTGCCGGAGAAGCCCAGTTCCTTCTCGACGGCGAGCTCGACCGGCAGGCCGTGGCAGTCCCAGCCGGCCTTGCGGGTCACGTGGTGGCCCTGCATCGTCTTGAAGCGCGGGAAGACGTCCTTGAAGACGCGGGCCTCGATGTGGTGCGCGCCGGGCATGCCGTTGGCGGTGGGCGGGCCCTCGTAGAAGACCCATTCGGGCTTGCCCTCGGTCTGCTCGAGGGAGCGGGCGAAGACCTTGTTCTCCTGCCAGAACGCGAGCACCTCGTGCTCGAGCGCGGGCAGGTCGACCTGGGCGGGGACCTGGCGGTACTGCGTCATCGGATTCTGCCTCCGGCGGACACGTCGCGTGCGTATTCCGTCGGAGGGACGAGAGCACGTGCTGTGACTGCTCCCGCGGTACCACCCTCCTTGGCTGCGGACGGGCCCTCGCGGGCTCGCTCCGCAACCCCCTCATTGGGGTCGCGCTACCGGGTCTACTCGCCCTCGCGGGCTTTCTTCCGGCGGCTCCGGGGTGATCTTCACGTCGCGCACACCCCCGGGCTTCCACCGTCCCCGGGTCGCTATGGGCTGCGTACGGCGCTACTCGTCCCCTTCCACGCCTTTCGCTCCGCCCAGTGTAAGGGGCTGCGGGGTGCCGTGTCGGCCGGGTTTCCGCGGGGAGCCGGTGTGACCCGAATGGCCCGGTCCGCACCCTGTTACCCGTTGGTACCGGAATACCTCGTGGAGAGCTGGGCACAACCGATGCAGACCTGCCTCCCGACCCGGAGCGGCAGGCGGATCAGGCGGCGTGCCCCGTTGCCGCGGGTCCGGAGTCGATTTATCGTTCCGGCACGATTCGCGAGCAAGATCACAATATGTGAAGGGGCCTCGGCCATGGTGGGGAAGAAGACCACCGTCACGAAGAAGACGACGGCGAAGAAGACGGCACCGGCGGCCGCCTCCGCGGCCCGCAGGAGCGCCGCGCCCACCGCGCGGAAGGCGGCGGCCAAGCGCCCCACCAGGGCCGCGTCCCCCGCTCGCAGCGACACCGCCACGGCCGGCGAAGGAGCGGCCGAGGGGAAGCGGACCCCCGCGAAGCGGGTGGTCCCCCGTACGTCCGCGCCGCCGGAGAAGGCGGCGCCGGCCACCAGGACGACCGCGAAGAAGGCCGCGGCCGGGAAGAAGGCGCCCGCGAAGAAGGCTGTCGTACGCAAGGCGGCACCCGCCGCGAAGAAGGCCGCGGCGCCCGCCGCGGGGAAGACCGCGGCCGAGGCCGCAGGAAAGAAGGCGGCCGTGGCGGAGGAGACGACGACCAAGGCGGCGTCCACACGGAAGACCGCGGCACGCACCGCGAGGAAGACCGCGCCTCCCGCCAAGAAGGCGGTCACGGCGGCGGAGAAGCCCGCGAAGGCGCCGGCCGCGGCGAAGAAGGCCGCACCGGCGAAGAAGGCCGCGCCCGCGGGGAAGGCCGCGAAGACGTCCAAGACCGCCAAGACCGCCAAGACCGCCAAGACCGCGGGTACGGCCGCGACGGCCGCACCCGCGAGGACCGCGAAGACCGGCACGACCCCCGCCCGAGCGGCGGCGAGGACCACGAGGGCCACGAAGGCCACGAAGACGGGAGCCAAGACGGTGGCAGCGAAGAAGACGGCGGCCGGTACGGCCGCGGCAGGGGCGTCCGCCTCCGCGGTCCCCACGGCCCGCATCGCCGAGGCGGCGGGCGTCGTCGCCGCGGGCGACCTGGCCGTACGGCCCGACGAGGAGCCGTGGTCCGAGGAGGAGGTGGACGCGGCGCGCGCCGAACTGCTGGCCGAGATGGACCGGCTGCGGTCCGAGATCTCCACCTCGGAGGACGCCATCACCGGGCTGCTGCGCGACTCGGGCGACGGCGCCGGCGACGACCAGGCCGACACCGGAACCAAGAACATCACGCGCGAGCACGAGATGGCGCTGACCGCCAACGCCCGCGAGATGCTCGCGCAGACCGAGCACGCGCTGGAGCGGCTGGACTCCGGCACGTACGGGCTCTGCGAGTCCTGCGGCAAGCCGATCGGCAAGGCGCGGATGCAGGCCTTCCCCCGTGCGACGCTCTGCGTGGACTGCAAGCAGCGCCAGGAACGCCACTGACCGCGGACACGGGGAATCGCGGGGCCCGAACCCCCGCAGCCCCGCTGTTCGGACGTATGTGCCGTAACCTCGTCTGCGTCAGGATCCGGACTGGCGCAGATCAGGGCTGAAGGACTCACATGGCGAAGGCACAGGAGACCGCGGCGGACACGGCCGAGGAGCCGACCGGCGGTACGGACGAGGTCACCGGCAAGGGGCCGCGGCGGATCGCCGTGCTGCTCGGCGTCGCGGCGCTCGCGTACGTCCTCGACCTCCTCTCCAAGATCTGGGTGGTGACCAGCCTGGAGGGGCACGAGCCCATCGACGTGTTCGGCAGCTACCTGCGCCTGGAAGCGGTGCGCAACGCCGGCGCGGCCTTCGGCTTCGGCCAGGGCATGACCATCGTCTTCACGGTGATCGCGGTCACGGTGATCGTGGTGATCGCCAGGATCGCCCGCAAGCTGCACAGCGTGCCGTGGGCGATCGCGCTGGGGCTGCTGCTCGGGGGCGCCTTCGGCAACCTCACGGACCGGGTGTTCCGCGCGCCGGGCTTCCTGCAGGGGCACGTGGTCGACTTCATCGCGCCGACCCACTTCGCGGTCTTCAACCTGGCCGACTCGGCGATCGTCTGCGGCGGCATCCTGATCGTCCTGCTGTCCTTCCGCGGTCTCGACCCGGACGGAACCGTCCACAAGGACTGAGCCGGGATCGGGGCGGCGGAGGACGCCCCGCGGATCCGGCATACTCGATCAGGTGAGTATGCCTGCCGAAGTTCGATCCCTTCCCGTCCCCGATGGCCTCGAGGGCGAGCGCGTCGACGCCGCCATCGCCCGCATGTTCGGTTTCTCGCGGACCAAGGCGGCCGAGCTGGCCGCCGCCGGGAAGGTGACGATCGACGGCAGCGAGGCCGCCAAGTCCGACCGGGTGTCGGGCGGTGCCTGGCTCGAGGTCGAGATGCCCGCGCCGCCGCGCCCGGTGGAGGTCGTCGCCGAGCCGGTGCCCGGCATGCGGATCGTCCACGACGACGAGCACGTGGTCGTGATCGACAAGCCCGTGGGCGTGGCCGCACACCCCAGCCCCGGCTGGACCGGCACCACGGTCATCGGCGGCCTGGCCGCCGCCGGCTACCGGATCTCCACCTCCGGCGCCGCCGAGCGCCAGGGCATCGTCCACCGGCTCGACGTCGGCACCTCGGGGCTGATGGCCGTCGCCAAGTCGGAGATCGCGTACAGCGACCTCAAGCAGCAGTTCCGGGAGCGCACGGTCGACAAGCGTTACCACGCGCTGGTCCAGGGCCATCCGGACCCGCTCAGCGGCACCATTGACGCGCCGATCGGCCGCCACCCCAACCACGACTACAAGTGGGCCGTGACCGCCGACGGCAAGCCCAGCGTCACGCACTACGACCTCGTCGAGGCGTTCCGCGCGGCCTCCCTGCTCGACATCAAGCTGGAGACCGGCCGCACCCACCAGATCCGGGTCCACATGGCCGCCCACCGCCACCCCTGCGTCGGCGACCTGACCTACGGGGCCGACCCCACCCTCGCCAAACGGCTGAAGATCACCCGCCAGTGGCTGCACGCCGTCCGCCTGGGCTTCTCCCACCCCGAGGACGGCCGCTGGGTGGAGTTCGAGAGCTCCTACCCCGACGACCTGCAGTACGCCCTCGACGCCGTGCGAGCCGACAGTGCCTGAGACCTACGAGGTCCGGGTCGCCACCGACCCGGACGACCTGAAGGCGTACTACGCGGTGCGGCACGAGGTCTTCGTCGTCGAGCAGAAGGTCCCCGCCGAGCTGGAGTACGACGCCCACGACACCGACGCCGTGCACGTCCTGGCCACCGGCCCCGGGGGCGGCCTCGGCGCGGGCCGGCTCCTCCTCGGCGAGGACGGCACCGGCATCCTCGGCCGGCTCGCCGTGACCGGCGCGTCCCGCGGGCTGGGCATCGGCGTGGCCCTGGTGCGCGCCATCGAGGACGAGGCCCGGCGGCACGGCCTGTCCGCCGTCGAGCTGCACGCCCAGTCGCACGCCGTCGGCTTCTACGAGCGCCTGGGCTACACGTCCTTCGGCGAGGAGTACGAGGAGGCGGGCATCCCGCACCTGTCGATGAGGCGCGTGCTCTGACCGGGGCGGAGGCAGCCGACATGCCACGCTAGGGGTGTGGATCAACTCGCGCTGTTCTTCGCCCTGATGCTCGCGGCCATCGTCATGGTGCCGCTGGGCGACCGGATGGGGCTGCCGTCGCCCGTGCTGATGACACTGCTCGGGGTCGTGCTGGCCCTCCTGCCGTTCGTGCCGAACGTCGAGATCAACCCCGAGCTCATCCTGCCGCTCGTGCTGCCGCCGCTGCTCTACGCCTCCGTACAGCGCACGTCCTGGCGGCAGTTCGCCGTCAACAAGAAGGCCATCTTCCTGCTGGCCGTCGCACTGGTGCTGATCACCACCGCGGCGGTGGGCGCCATCGCCAACGCCGTCGTCCCCGGCATCTCGCTGGCCGCCGCCCTCGCGCTTGGCGCGCTGGTCGCCCCACCCGACCCGGTGGCCGCGACCGCCGTCGCCGGGCGCCTCGGCCTGCCGCGCCGCATGGTGTCGACCCTGGAGGGCGAGGGGCTGTTCAACGACGTCACCGCGATCGTCGTCTACAACGTCGCCGTCGCCGCGGCCGTGACCGGCTCCTTCTCCTGGCCCGAGGCGCTCGGCGAACTGCTGCTGTCGGCGGTGGTCGCGGTCGGCGTCGGCGTCGTGCTCGGCTGGACCGCCTCCAAGCTGATGGGCGTCGTAGGGGACCCGACCCTGCAGATCGGGCTCTCGCTGCTCGTCCCGTTCGCCTCGTACGCGATCGCCGACGAGGCGCACGGCTCCGGCGTCCTCGCGGTGCTCACCACCGCGCTGTTCCTCGCCGAACACGCCCGCGACGCCGACGACGTGACCGGGCGACTGGTCGGCGCCACCTTCTGGGAGGTCGTCGACACGCTCGTCACCGGCGTCGCCTTCGGCCTGATCGGCCTGGAGCTGCACAACGTCTTCGGCGTCGGCGCCGGCCGGTGGGGCACGATGCTGAGCCACGCGGCGATCGTCGTCGGCGCCGTCGTCCTCGTACGGCTGGCCTACCTGATGCCGGCGGCAGCGGTGACCAGACGGCTGCACAAGCGGCGCGACCTCGACGAGGACATCCCGATGTCCTGGCGGGAGACCGTCGTCATGTGGTGGGCCGGCATGCGCGGTGTGGCGTCCGTCGCCCTGGCGCTGGCCATCCCGCACACCACGGAGGCCGGCGAGGCCTTCCCGGCGCGTGACGAGATCCTCTTCATCGCCTTCTCCGTCGTCCTCACCACCCTCGTGCTGCAGGGCCTCACCCTTCCGCAGGTCGTCAAACGGCTCGGGGTCAGCAGCGACACCCAGGTGGAGCACGACATGGAGATGCTGCTCGCGCTGCGCGCCATGGCCGCCGCCAAGCAGCGGCTGAAGGAGGTCGAGGCGACCGAGGACTTCTCCGAGGAGGTCTCCGAACTCCTGCACCGCCGCGCCTTCGACGTCGGGGCCCGGATCTGCCCCGACATCGTCGACGACGAGAAGCGCGAGCGGCACACCGCCCGCGTGCGCCGCATCAGGACCGTCGAGCGCGTCCAGCGCGACATGCTCTCCGCCGCCCGGCACGAGGTCCTCGCGGCCCGCAGCGAGCCCGGCTACGACCCCGAGATCGTCGACCGGGTGCTGCGCCAGCTCGACGTGCGCAGCCTGCGCGTGTCCCGGTAACCGGCCCGGCGCGTTGCCTAGCGGGATCCGGGGCCGGGACCGATGTCCTCGGCCCCGGGTGTGGCCTGCTCCCGGTCCGGGGCCTCGGCCAGGCCGGGGGCGGTGGCGGTGTTGATGCGCGGCAGTGCGTACGGGTGCTCGCGGCGCAGCCAGTCGATCATCTGCTCCCGCACCACGCAGCGCACCGTCCAGATGTCGTCCGCGTCCTTCGCCGTGGCCAGCGCCCGCACCTCGATCGTGGACGGGGTGGTGTCCGTCACCACCAGGCCCCAGGCCCGGCCGTCCCACTGCTCGCACTCCTTGAGGACGTCGTGGAGGCGTCCGCGCATCAGGTCGACGGGCGTGGCGTGGTCCAGGTGGAAGTAGACGGTGCCGGTCATCCGGGCGTTGCCGCGGGACCAGTTCTCGAAGGGCTTGCTGGTGAAGTACGAGACCGGCATGGTGATCCGCCGCTCGTCCCAGGTGCGGACCACCAGGTAGGTGAGGGTGATCTCCTCCACCGTCCCCCACTCGCCCTCCACGACCACCGCGTCGCCGATCCGGACCATGTCGCCGAAGGCGATCTGCAGCCCCGCGAAGAGGTTGCCCAGCGTCGACTGGGCGGCTATGCCGGCGACGATGCCGATCAGCCCCGCGGAGGCCAGCATCGAGGCGCCGAAGCCGCGCATCGCGGGGAAGGTCAGCAGCATGGCCGCGATCGCCACCACGCCGACGACCGCGGTGACCACCCGCTGGATCAGGCTCACCTGCGTCCGCACCCGCCGCACCCGCGCCGCGTCCTGGGCGGCGGAGGCGTAGCGCGAGTAGGAGGCCTCCACGACGGCCGCCGCGACCCTGACGACCAGCCAGGCACAGGCCCCGATCAGCACCAGCGTCAGCACCTGCCCGATCCCGCGGGTGTGGCCGCGGGCCAGGTGCGTCTGTTCGTACGAGCCGCGCAGCAGCGAACTGCAGATCACCAGCTGGAGCGCCAGCCGGGCGCGGCGCAGCAGGTTCCACAACGGGGTCTCCGGGTGCCGGGCGTCCGCCCGGCGCAGCGCGTGGTCCACGGCCCAGCCCACGGCGAGCGTGACGACGAGGGAGCCGCCCACCACGCCGAGCGGTCGTATGACGGAATCCATGTCTTCGACGGTAACGGGCATGATGGAGCCCGTACCCGACCGTGCGCCGATCATGGGAAGTGAAATTGTGAGCTCGGGCATGACCATCGTGCTGTTCCACTCGGCCTACGGACTCCGTCCCGCCGTGCACGCCGCCGCCGACCGGCTGCGCGCGGCCGGCCACGAGGTGCACGTGCCCGACCTCTACGAGGGCCGCACCGCGGACACCGTCGAGGAGGGCATGGCCATCAAGGACGAGATCGGCCGCGACGAACTGCTGATGCGCGCCGTCACCGTCTCCGGCCCGCTCTCCGGCCGCGGCCTGGTCTACGCCGGGTTCTCGCTGGGCGGTTCCATCGCGCAGAACCTCGCCCTCGCCGACGACAGGGCCCGCGGCCTCCTGCTGCTGCACGGCACCTCCGACATCGCCGACGACGCGGCCACCGACCTCCCCGTCCAGCTGCACGTCGCCGAGCCCGACCCCTTCGAGCCCGACGACTGGCTGAACGCCTGGTACCTGCGCATGCGCAAGGCGGGCGCCGACGTGGAGATCCACCGCTACCGGGGCGCCGGACACCTCTTCACCGACCCGGACCTCGACGACTACGACGCGGAGGCGGCCGAGCAGACCTGGGCGGTCGCCCTGGACTTCCTCGCCGACCTCGCGGCGGAGGCCGGGACGGCGGGGGAGGCGTAACGCCGTTGCGGACGGGGGCCGTTGTCAGTGCCCGCTGAGATCATCGGGGACATGGGTGTTCTCTACGGGTACTACTCCGCCGCCGACGACAAGGACGCCGCACGCGCCGTGGTCCGGGAGTTCCGTGAGCTGTGCGAGTTCCGGGGGCCTCGCGAGCTCCGCGAGGCCGACGGCGACGGTCGCGACGAGCACGTGACCCAGGGCATAGACCCGGTCGTGGAGTTGCTCCCCGCGGAGGTGCTCATCACCGGCCGCGCCCCCGAGGACGTGCGCTCCGACCCGCGCCGCGGCGCCCTGGTGGGCGTGGCCGGCGAGGGCAGGGTGGTCGCCGTCTCGCTCACCGACAGTTTCCGCGACGCCCTCGCCGCCTTCGACGCGGACCTGCTGGACGACGTCGCCATGGGGTGGTCCCGCACCTCCGGGGGTCTCCACGGCGTCCACGGCCCGGACGTCCTCGGGCTGTTCCTCAAGGAACTCGCCGGGCTGGCCGGCCGCGCGGCGGCGGGCGGACGGCGGCTCTACTGCTGGATCCGCCCCTGAGCGAAGGCGGCCCCGCGCGGCCCGGCGGCCGCGGCGAGCAGCAGGAGCGCGGCCGAGGGCAGGAACACGTACATCGCCGGCACCGCGCCGATGACGGACCAGGTGACCAGCGCCAGCGCGATGACGACGCAGGCCTGGGCGAACACCCTGGGGAACCGCCCCAGGAGCGGTGGCAGCGCCAGCGGCACCACGGTCAGCACGAAGAAGCCTCCGTAGTAGCTGTCCAGCCCGAAGAGCAGCCCGGGCACGGCCGCGGCCAACGCCCCCACCGCGAGCACCCACTGCCGCCGCCCGATCCCCGCCCGCGCTTCCGGTCGCCCCACCTCAGCCCTCATGGCCGCCCCTTCCCCCTGGCGAAGAGCACTTTGAACGCGTTCAACCTAGCGGATCGAGGCCCGGCTCAGTACCAGCGGCTGAACGCGGCGGCACCGAGGCCGGACCGGGCGGCGTGACGCAGCACACGCACGGGGGCGTCGAGCAGCTCGGCCCCGTCGAACTCCGGGGCGTCGCCCATGCCGCGCATCCAGCCGGCCACGCGGGAAAGGACCTCGTCCCGCCGGGCGCCGGAGACGTCCAGGGCCCGCACGACCCGGGGGAGTGCCGCCACCACCTCGTCATGGCTCAGCAGGAACTCGCCGAACCTGCCGGGCAGCAGGGCCGAAGCCTCCGCGCCGAGACCGTGCAGCAGCGCCGCGACCGGGCTCGCCTTACGGGCGACGGCGGCGAACGGGCCGTCGCCCCCGGTCGTCGGCATGAGCTCCATGAGCTCGTCCTGAAGGGTCAGCGCGGGCTCGTCGTCGGGGGCGGTGTTGCAGTGCACGAGTTCGGCGAACCGCAGCGCGGCCGGGGTGGGGGACGCGCCACCTGAGCCGTCCGCGGTGCCATCGAAGAAGCGCTCCGCGTCACCTCCGCCCGACCACCAGGCGAGCGCCTGCGCGTGCACCGGTGGCAGGTCCTCGTCTCCGGTGCCCCGCCGGGCCGCGTGCCGGGACAACGCCCGTGCCTCGTCGTCGGGGACGGCCCCGACCACCCAGACGCCCATCACGCTCACGGCCCCCACCCACCTCCCGGTTCGATCCCGACCGTATCCAAGGGGGCCGGAGGGAGCGTGGCGGGGCGTCACGTCGTGGATGACGGTCGGCACGGCGCCTGGGCCTGCCGCCGCCACCGCCGATCGCCACGACGGCCTACGCGTGCTCGTTCCGCGCGACGGCAACGTTCGTTGCCGTTCCGGGGACGGCCGGGGTGGAATGGGCGGATGGAAGACCTGTCCTCGATCGCCGCCGCCCTGGCGGAGGTCGGCCCCCGCCTCAAACGCCTGCGCACGCAGCGGGGCGTCACGCTGGCCGCGCTGTCCGAGTCCACGGGCATCTCCACGAGCACCCTGTCCCGCCTGGAGACCGGCGGGCGCCGCCCCAGCCTCGAACTCCTCCTCCCGATCGCCCGGGCGCACCGCGTACCGCTGGACGAACTGGTCGGCGACCCGGAGGCCGGCGACCCCCGGGTACGCCTCAAGCCCCGCCGCGTGAACGGCCGTACCGTCCTGCCGCTGACCCGGCAGCCGGGTTCCCCGCAGGCCTGGAAGGTCGTCGTCCCGGCGGGCCAGTGCGAGCCCGACCTCCGTGTCCACGAGGGCTACGAGTGGCTGTACGTGCTCTCCGGACGCCTCCGACTCCTGCTGGGCGACCGCGAGGTCGTCCTCGGCGTCGGTGAGGCCGCCGAGTTCGACACCCGGATGCCGCACTGGTTCGGCAGCGCCGGTGACCAACCCGTCGAGATCCTCAGCCTCTTCGGCCGCCAGGGCGAGCGCATGCACGTCCGGGCCAGGCCCAGCCGGGGGAAGGGGCGCGGCGGTGACGGCTGAGGACGAGCTGGCTGATCGCGCTTTCCCCGTCGCAGTAAGGCAGTAACCTCCGTCCGGAACGGGGGAGACGGGTGGGGACGGTGGGGGAAGTCCAGGGGCCGCTCGCGTCGGCAGAGGCCCTCATGCGCGGCGCAGCCCGGACAGGGATGCTCCGCGAATCGGACGTGGCCCTCAAAGGGGTGCTCGTCTGGGTCACGGTGGGGTTCGCCGGAACCTGGATCGCGGTCGCCGTCCGGCGCCGGCGACGCCTGTGCGCGGCCATCGCACAGCCGCCCGCACTCGTCGGTCGGCCACAAGGCCCTTTCGCCTGACCGGCTACCGGTACCAGTCGCCGCCATCGGCGAGGGCCCGCCGCAGATAATCGTCCAGCTCCCGCGCAGCCCACAGCCGACTGTCGTCCTCGTGGTCCCACACGAAGATGTCCGGACGCTTGGGCGTCTGCACGAAGGCGAACTGGTCACCCCCGCCGTTGTCACCGAAGAACAGCAGGGCGTCGAAGGGCATGTACAGGCCAGGGAACGCATCGGGAGACCAGAACAGCAGATTCTGTTCCACGATCCGATGCAGGGACCAGACGACGTCCTTGCCGTAGGTGCCGACCATCCCGTCGGCCTCCAGCAGCAGGGCGGCCAACTGCGCGGGCAGGGCCCGCCCCAGACGCTGCTCGGCCTCGGCGAGGGCTGCCCGGTCAACCGGTGGTCGAAATGCGACGTCGGGCAGGAGCTCGGCAGCGGTCTCTTTCCACATCAGCGCAGCATATGCGGCGGGCTGGTCAACCGGTCAGCTTCCGGATACGCCGGCGCCGGTCTTGAGCCGAAAGCTCAACTGGGCCCCCACCTCTCGGAAACCGAGCGCGCCCGCAACCCTTCGGGACGGCTCGGGCCGAGCTCTCCACTGAGGTAGGAGACCCGCATCGAGAGCATGAGCCACTGCTGCGGAGGCCACGGTCTTCGCCAACCCATGACCGCGGCGCTGCGGTGCCGTGAGTACCGACACATGAGCAGTACTCCCGGGCCACAGCCGATATCCCGCTGCGGCCACGACCTCGCCGCCGTCGAGGACGACGAACGCAGGCGAAGAGATCTCATCCAGGCCGCTTTCGCCGGCGTCTTCGTGCCCCGCTGCCCCGAGCAAGGCCAGCAGGTCAGGGTGTTCCGCGGGCAGGCGCACCACAGCCCGGTCCGTGGGCGCAGGACGGAACTCCACGTCGGACAGGTAAGCGAGGGTGGCCGGACCGAGTACCTCGATGACGGGCAGTACCGTCCGGAGCGCGTCCGTCCGGACGAGGGCGTCCGGAGGAATCCCAGCGGTGGCTTTGTACAGCAGGCCGGCGACCTCGGCTGTCGGAACCGTGACGATCCCTGCTCCGCCCAGCACCACGACCCCACACCACGAAGGGGGACACAACCCCGACCCCGGTGAGACGACCACCTGGGCCGCGGAGCGTCCGAATTCGACAGGTGCGCGGGCCAGTTCCCGCCACAGGGCTTGAGCACGAGCCGTCAGGTCGTCAGGCATGCGTGGATCCTGCCATTCGAGTGCCCAGTGCGAGGCGGCGTGAGCACAGGAGCCGGCCCGATCGGCGGCCGGTGTACGGGCCCGGATCTCTTGCGACCTCCGGCGCGACGTTCGCGGGGTCGGTCCGACGCGGCCGCTACGATCACCCCATGACGTCCCATCAGGTGGATGCCGCGTAGGGCGCCGTGCGAGGTGAGGGCCGCGGGGTCCGATGAACGAGGCAGTGATGCGGTGAGCTCGTTGCTCATCGGCACGTGTCCTGGGCAGCCCGTGTGCGCCGCCGTTCACACGTACCTCTTCGTCGACGGTCTCGACATGGTCGCGCGCAGCGACAGCAGGATGGCCGGCCTCGATCCGAGGCGGCTGCTCCGGCCGGGCGGGCCGCTTTATCCGACGGACATGCCGCGTGAGGTGGAGGTGGCAGCCCAGGGGCAGGCCGGGTCGGGGCCGGGCAGGCTGGGCATCCGGCTCCGGCTCCGGCTCCGGGGCGGGACGGTCATCTGGTCCGGCCTGATGTACCCCGGCATCGATGGCAGACCCGTCGAAGAGGTGCGCTTCCGCCTCGAGCAGTACCTGGGCGAGGTGGAGCGTGCCTACGCGGTCGTCACCGCCGACCGGCGGCCCACGGCGGGTGGCTAGGCCCCTGCCCTCGTCCTCATCCGCATGCATCGGTGGACCGACACGCCCACGCCGACGGCGAGGCATCCCGGCAGGCCGGTCGAGAGTGCCACGCCGGTCTCGCCGTCAGGATCTCCGATGCCGTCAGGAGTCGGCTCGATTCCGTACCTCACCGACAACGCGGGCGCCGCCCACGTCCGCCTCTCCGCGGCCGACCTCGCCGACCTCGACGCCATACCGGCCCCCGTCGGCGCGCGCTACTGACCCGACCGCCCCGGCACGCGGGGGCGCGGGACGATACCGCGCCCCCGCGGCGTGCCTTGCCCGCTACGGATCACGTGTGCAAAGCCCGGAATCGCCGAAGGCCACGAAGGTCAGCGTCGACATGGCCAGCACCATCGACGCACACACCCGCCTCGTAGTTGAAGCGCTGCGGCGCGCGTAGCTGTGCACGAAGTCCTCATGCGGGTGCCGCCCCGCAAGCGAGCGCCGTCACGGGGCCGTCGCCCGGCTGGAGGTCAGGTGATGCCAGGGGTGGCTGCAGTTGTGGACACGGCACAGTGCCCTGCGACTGCCGTCCGCGACGGCCAGCAGGGCGATCAGGAGGCGGAAGGCCTTCAGTCGCTCGTGCTGCGGGGTCAGCCCGGCGACCCTCCCCACCTGGTCCTCGATTCGTCCTCGAACGAGCATGACCGCAGGAGTGTGGGTCGGCCGGAGACCGGAACGCCGGATGCTCTCCAGGGCTTCCTCGGCGGTGGGGTGGGCTTGGAAGCAGAACCCCGCCAGCAGGCACAGCGTCCCGGTTTGCTCGTCCTCGGGGGAGGGATGCGAACCATGCGATCCCCTCGTCGAGCGGGCGCAGGTCCTGGGCGAGTTCGTTCAGGTACTCCCCGGTGCCCGCTCTGTATCGCACGGCTTTCCCTCTCTCCTCGGCCGTCCGCCCATCGTCATCTGCCCGAGGCCACCGCCGCATCCCCTCTGATGGAGGGAACTGTCCCCTTTGCCGCCGTCTATTCTGGTGGCGCGACCGCAGGTTCGCGCGTGCCGCTGCACGTCGTGCCGAGGACGCGATCGGCGGGCACGATGGCCCTGTGCCGTCCCTGGGCCGTGGAAGGTCGACCAGCGTTGGCGAACGTTGACAACCAGCGGCGGCGTCAACTCTGCTCAGTAGACCGATATGTGCACGTGGTCGAAGTGGTTCTGCGTGATGGACCCGCGGTCCTCCATCAACTTCCACCCCTGTTGCGGGAGTCGGCTCGACCAGATGTGCTGCTCGTAGATGACGTACCAGATGCCGTATTCGTCCGCGTGCTCCCGCACCCAGGCCACGATGGCCTCGCCCAGGGCGTCGGACTTGCCGGTGGCCTTCTTGCCGGCGGGCATGAGCATGAAGTCGCAGGCGCGGCCGAGAGGGTGTTCGCCGCCGCCGGCGATGCCGCCTTCCTCGCGGTAGCAGCCGGGGGCGCCCTCGAGGCCGCGGGGGCCGAACTCCTTGACGACGGCCTCGCGGACGGCCTCCATGCGGGCGGTGATGTGCTGCGGCCCGCGGGGTTGCTCCTTCGGCCAGTTGGCCGCGCGGACCTGTGCGGAGAGTGTGGGCCACGCCACGGCGGCCAGTACGAGGCCGCCGATCAGCAGCAGCCCGAATATGGTGCGCCGCCGGCCGCGGCGCGCGGTGTCCCGCCCCCTGGTGGTGTTCATCGCAAGCCAGAACGCGCGACCGTGGCCGGAAGTGCCCGGTTGAACGCGGTGCGACGGTGACGCGAATAACGCCCCGCCGGGGGTCGTCCCCGGGCACGCGAGCGTACGCTCCTGCGTTGGACGCGGCAGACACGGACCAGCCCAGGAGGCACAGCACCGATGGCCACAGGCATGACGACGGACGAAGAGCGCGGCGAGCGGATCCTTGAGGTCTTCGGCACCGCGTTCGGGGAGCTGCTGGCCGCCGATCCGGCCGCGTTCCGGGTCAAGTTCCGCAAGATGGCGGCGTCGGCGTTCGCCTTCTACCGGGGCACCGCGTGCCTCTACTACGCGGACCTGGCCGACACCAAGGACGGCAGCCCGTTCCTGGACGAGCGCACCTCCCGGGTGTGGATCCACGGCGACCTGCACGCCGAGAACTTCGGCACCTACCTGGACGCCAACGGCCGCCTGATCTTCAACGTCAACGACTTCGACGAGGCCTACGTCGGCCCCTTCACCTGGGACCTCCAGCGGTTCGCCGCCTCCATAGCGCTGATCGGCTACAGCAAGGCCCTGGCCGACGACGTGATCTCCGGTCTGGTGCGCAGCTACGCCACCGCCTACCGCGAGCGCGTGCGCGCCCTCGCCCAGGGCGAGGCCGTCCCCGCGCTGACGCTGGACTCGGCGCAGGGCCCGCTGCTGGACGCGCTGCGCCACGCCCGCTCGCAGACCCGGTTCGGGCTGCTGGACTCGATGACCGAGATCCGCGCCTGGGACCGCCGCTTCGGCGCGGGGGGCGGCGCCGTGGAACTGGACGGCGGCACCCGCGAGAAGGTGCTGCGGGCGTTCGAGGCGTACCTGGACACGCTGCCGGAGACCAGCCGGATCAACCCGGAGAGCCACCGCGTCAAGGACGTCGTGGGCCGCCGCGGCGTGGGCATCGGCAGTGCGGGCCTGCCCTCGTACAACATCCTCCTCGAGGGCCACACCGACGCCCTGGAGAACGACGTCGTGATCTACATGAAGCAGGGGCAGACCCCGGCGGTCTCCCGGCACATCACCGACCCGGCGGTGCGTGACTACTTCCGCCACGAGGGCCACCGCACCGTGATCTCGCAGCGCGCGCTGCAGGCGCACGCCGACCCGTACCTGGGCTGGACCGAGCTGGACGGCGTCGGCCAGCTGGTCGCGGAGGTGTCGCCGTACGCGGTGGACCTGGACTGGTCGGACATCGACGACCCGGAGCAGATCGAGGCCGTCGTCGCCGACCTCGGCCGGGCCACCGCCGGCATGCACGCGGCCGCCGACGACGAGAGCGGGCACTCGCTGGTGCCGTTCTCCACGGAGGACGCCATCGACGCGGCCATCGCCCGGGACGAGGACGGCTTCACGGAGTCCCTGGTGGAGTTCGCCCACTCCTACGGCGCCCGGGCCCGCGCCGACCACCAGATCTTCGTGGACCTGTTCCGCAACGGGCGCATCCCGGGGCTCTGATCCCGGGCGCCTTGTTCGGGGGTTTAGGCATTGCTTACACACCGGCATGGCACACTCTGCGCCATGGAAGGGACCGGACCCCGGCTGAGGGCACTGCGCGCGGGATGCTTCGCCGCGCTGTGCGTGACGCTGTCCGCGACCGCCCACATCATGCTCTCGCGGGAGCCCCTGCCGATGACGACCACGGCGGGGGCCTTCGCGGGCGTCTTCGCGGTCGCGTACGCGCTCGGCCGCCGGGAGCGCGGCTACTGGCCGATCGCCGGGCTGCTCGTCCCGCTGGAACTGGCCCTCGACACGCTGTTCACCGCGGGCCAGCACACCTGTTACGGCCCCGGGGGCGGTCCCGTCACCGGCTCGTGGCGCTCGATCAACGAGGCGCTGGCCTGCCACGGCGGCGACGTCGGCGGCTCGCTCGCCACGGGGCAGGGGATGTCCGGCGCCGGCACCTCGCCGTGGCTGCTGCTCCTGGCGCACGTCTGCGTCGGCCTGGTCGCCGCCGGGTGGCTGCGGTGCGGTGAGGACGCCCTGCACCGCCTGCTGCGTGCCGCCTTCCGGCCGCTGCTCGTCGCGGTGGCCGTCTTCCGGACGGCCGGACCGCGCGGTACCGCGCGCGCCGGCGCGGCCGGGCCCGTGGCCGCCGCCCCGGCCTTGCCCCTGCTCCTGCACTCCGTCGTACGGCGAGGGCCGCCCGCCCGTCTCGGCTTCCGCTGAGCACGGCGCCCCACCCCTCACCCACGTACGCACGAGTCGGAGATCACACCACCATGAGCAAGCGAAACAGCCAGGCCGCCAAGAACGCCGCCCGTGAGCGGCTGCGCGTCGAGCGCGAGCGGCAGGCGAAGCGGGACAAGCTGCGGCGGCAGCTCGTCGTCGGCGGCAGCGTCCTGGGCGTGCTGGCGCTCGGCGCCGGCATAGCCGTGGCCGTCGTCAAGATGAACGCGCCCACCTACTGGGAGAAGGCCGCGGACAAGCCGCTGGTGAAGCCGGCCAACTCCTCGGGCAAGAACGGCACGTCGATCGTCATCGGCGACGAGAACGCCAAGCACACGCTGAAGGTGTACGAGGACCTGCGCTGCCCGGTGTGCGCGCAGTTCGAGCAGACCTCGGGCGAGACCGTCCAGAAGGACGCCAAGGACGGCAAGTACAAGATCTCGTACACCATGGGTGCCTTCCTCGACGACCGCCTCGCCCAGGGCCAGGGTTCGAAGAACGCGCTGAGCGCGCTGGGCGCCGCCCTGAATGTCAGCAAGGACGCGTTCGTCCAGTACCACACGCTGCTGTACTCCAAGGACGTCCACCCCGAGGAGACCAAGGACGACTTCGGCAGCGACGACAAGCTGATCGAACTGGCGCAGAAGGTCGACGCGCTCAAGGGCAACAAGACCTTCGAGAACGCGGTCCGCAACGGCACCTACGACAAGTGGGCGCTGACCATGGACCAGCAGTTCACCGACGACGGCATCACGGGCACGCCGACCGTGAAGCTCGACGACAAGACCATCGACAGCGTGCAGGCGATGACCGCCGACCAGTACACGGCCGCGGTCGACCAGATCATCGGCAAGGGGTAGCACCGGCCCGTGGCCGGTTCCGCCCTCCGGTCCCCGGCGTCACGCCGGGGACCGGAGGGCGAAGTCCTCCCGAACTCTTGTGCATTCGGTCCCGGAAAGGGGTTACCGGCGCGTAATCTGACGCCCCGTGACCGATACCTCTGCACCCTCACAGACCTCATCGAGAACACCGAGCCGCCGTTCGGTCGTCAAGGCCGGCGCCGTCGTGACCGGCGCCGCGCTGATACCGCTGGCGGTCTCCGCCGCCCCCGCCTCCGCCGCGCCGGGCCCCGCCTTCCTGCACGGCGTGGCCTCCGGTGACCCGCTGCCCGACGGCGTGCTGCTGTGGACGCGCG
Organism: Streptomyces sp. PA03-5A; assembly: GCF_033792725.1. NCBI lineage: Bacteria > Bacillati > Actinomycetota > Actinomycetes > Kitasatosporales > Streptomycetaceae > Streptomyces > Streptomyces sp. PA03-5A. The sequence goes on from NZ_JARAVL010000042.1 coordinate 37,399, forward strand.
TGACTCCCCTGCCCGAGGCCGTCCCGGGCTCCGGGCTCGGCCCCGCGACCGAGGTGAGCTGGACCGTCGCCACGGACAAGGCGTTCACCTCCGTCGTGGCTACCGGCACGGCGACCACCACCGCCACCTCCGACCACACCGTCAAGGCCGACGTGCGCGGACTGCAGCCCGCCACGGACTACTGGTTCCGCTTCACGGCCGGCGGTGTGACCTCGCCGGCCGGCCGCACCCGTACCGCGCCCGCCGAGAACGCCGCCGCCGACCGGCTGCGCTTCGGGGTGGTCTCCTGCGCCAACTGGGAGGCCGGGTACTTCTCCTCCTACCGGCACCTGGCCGCCCGCGGTGACCTGGACGCCTGGCTGCACCTGGGCGACTACATCTACGAGTACGGCACCGGGGGCTACGCCGCCCGCGGCACCGTCGTCCGCCCGCACGCGCCCGCCCACGAGATCGTCACGCTGGCCGACTACCGCACCCGGCACGGGCGCTACAAGACCGACACCGACCTGCAGGCGCTGCACGCCGTGGCCCCGGTCGTGGCGATCTGGGACGACCACGAGTTCGCCAACGACGCCTGGTCCGGCGGCGCCGAGAACCACACCGAGGGCGCCGAGGGCGCCTGGACGGCCCGGGTGGCCGCCGCCAAGCAGGCCTACTTCGAGTGGATGCCGGTGCGTCCCTCGGTGGCCGGCACCACCTACCGGCGGCTGCGCTTCGGCAAGCTCGCCGACCTGTCCCTGCTCGACCTGCGCTCCTTCCGCTCCCAGCAGGCCTCGATCGGCAGCGGCTCGGTGGACGACCCGGACCGGACGATCACCGGCCGGGCCCAGCTGGACTGGCTGAAGGCCGGTCTGAAGGCCTCGGACACCACCTGGCGGCTGATCGGCAACTCGGTGATGATCTCGCCGGTCGCCTTCGGCGCGCTGCCGGACCACCTGCTGGCGCCGCTGGCGAAGCTGCTCGGCCTGCCCGCAGAAGGCCTGGCGGTCAACGTCGACCAGTGGGACGGCTACACCGACGACCGCCGCGAGATCCTGGCCCACCTGCGGGACAACGGCATCCGCAACACGGTGTTCCTGACCGGCGACATCCACATGGCGTGGGCGAACGACGTCCCGGTGAAGGCGGCGACCTACCCGCTGTCGGCCTCGGCCGCGACCGAGTTCGTGGTCACCTCGGTCACCTCCGACAACCTGGACGACATCCTCAAGGTCGCCCCGGACACCGTCTCCACGGTCGCCGAGGCCGCCGTGAAGGCCGCCAACCGGCATGTGAAGTGGCTGGACATGGACTCCCACGGCTACGGCGTGCTGGACATCACCGGCGAGCGGGCGCAGATGGACTACTACGCGCTCTCCGACCGCACCGACCCGAACGCCTCGTCGACCTGGGAGCGTTCGTACCGCACCCTGTCGGGCACGCAGAAGGTCGAGCGGGTCTACTCGCCGGTACGCTGAGCCTCCCGAACGTCGATTTCCGGCCAACCCCCCGTGCCGTGCGGGGACCGGCCGGCGCGGGGCGGGCGGTGGGGAGCCCCCGGGTCCGAATCCGGACACACCGCCCGCCCCGCGTTCCGCGGTGTTACGCCGGCCGGCACGGACCCTCAAGGGTCCTTCGTTGTCTAGGGATTACCCTCTGTCCGCCAATGGGCCGGAAGGGGGCTGCACCGGTTCTGGCATGGACACATAACCTCCGGGCGGCGAGGAGGAAATTCCTCCCGTACGTCCCACGAGGAGTGCCCCCACATGTCACGCACCCCCCGTTCCCGCCGTCTCGTCGGTCTCGCCGCCGTGGCCGGAACCCTGGCCCTGCTCCCCCTCACCGGCGCGACGGCCACCGTGAGCAGCGCCTCCGCGCACGCGAGGACCCCCGCGGAGCAGTGCGCGGACAGCGGCGACGCCGCGGCCCGCAAGATGAAGGGCTCCACCGCCCACGAGCCCAACGCCATCAGCGACGCCACCGCCAAGGCGATGGACGCGGACCTGAGGAAGCGCGTCGCGAAGATCAAGGCCGAGAGCAAGGGATCCCGGGTCGCCGCCGCCGCGACGACGACCATCCCGGTCTACTGGCACGTCATCCACAGCGGCAGCACCGGCAAGCTCAGCGCCGCCGCCGTCGCCGGCCAGATAGCGGTGCTCAACGCGGCCTACGCCGGCCAGGGCACCGGCAACGTCGACTCCGGCTACCGGTTCTCGCTGGTCGCGACGGACTACACCGACAAGGCCGCCTGGTACAACCTGACCGAGGGCTCCTCGGCCGAGACCTCGATGAAGACCAGCCTCCGCAAGGGCGGCGCGAGCGCGCTCAACATCTACTCGGCCAACCTCCAGGACGACCTGCTCGGCTGGGCCACCTTCCCGAGCTGGTACGCCGGCGACCCCGAGGACGACGGCGTGGTCATCCTCGACGCGTCCGTCCCCGGCGGCTCCGCCACCAACTACAACCAGGGCGACACCGCCACCCACGAGGTCGGCCACTGGATGGGCCTCTACCACACCTTCCAGGGCGGCTGCGGCGCCAACGGCGACTACGTCTCCGACACGCCCGCCGAGAAGACCGCCGCCAGCGCCTGCCCGACCGGCCGTGACACCTGCACGGCCGGCGGGGTGGACCCCATCCACAACTTCATGGACTACACCTACGACTCCTGCATGTACCAGTTCACCGCAGGCCAGGTGAGCCGCATGAAGAGCTCGTGGGCCGCCTACCGGGCGGGCTGACGCCACCGTCCGCGTCCGGCCGGTCACGGGGCCGGCCGGCCGCGGCGGCGAGGGCGGGGAGCGCGGGAATGGCATCGGCTGTCGGACCCCCGGCGTAGGATTCCAACGCCGCCAGATGACGACCGATGCCGGAGGTGTCGCTTCCCGTGACCACGCCGTTCACCCACCTTCACGTCCACACCCAGTACTCCCTGCTGGACGGAGCGGCGCGGCTCAAGGACATGTTCAAGGCCTGCGGTGAGATGGGCATGACGCACATCGCCATGACCGACCACGGCAACCTGCACGGGGCGTACGACTTCTTCCACCAGGCCAAGGGCGCCGGGATCACGCCGATCATCGGGATCGAGGCGTACGTCGCCCCCGAGTCGCGGCGGAACAAGCGCAAGGTCACCTGGGGCCAGCCGCACCAGAAGCGGGACGACGTCTCGGCCTCCGGTTCGTACCTGCACAAGACGATCTGGGCGGCGAACGCGACGGGTCTGCACAACCTCTTCCGGCTCTCCTCCGACGCCTACGCCGAGGGCTGGCTCACCAAGTACCCGCGCATGGACAAGGAGACCATCGCCCAGTGGTCGGAGGGCCTGATGGCCTCCACCGGCTGCCCCTCGGGCGAGGTGCAGACCAGGCTCCGCCTCGGCCAGTTCGACGAGGCGGTGAAGGCCGCCGCCGAATACCAGGACATCTTCGGCAAGGAGCGGTACTTCCTGGAGCTGATGGACCACGGCATCGAGATCGAGCGCCGGGTCCGCGACGGGCTGCTGGAGATCGGCAAGAAGCTCGGCATCCCGCCGGTCGTCACCAACGACTCGCACTACACCTACGCGAGCGAGGCCGACGCCCACGACGCGCTGCTGTGCATCCAGACCGGCAAGAACGTCTCCGACCCGGACCGCTTCCGCTTCGACGGCACGGGCTACTACCTGAAGACGACGGACGAGATGTTCGCCATCGACTCCTCCGACGCCTGGCAGGAGGGCTGCCGCAACACCACGCTGCTGGTCGCGCAGCAGGTCGAGACCGAGGGCATGTTCGAGGCGCGGAACCTGATGCCCCGCTTCGACGTCCCCGAGGGGTACACCGAGGTCACCTGGTTCCGCGAGGAGACCATGCGCGGCATGCAGCGCCGCTACCCCGGAGGCATCCCGGACGACAGGATCAAGCAGGTCGAGTACGAGATGGACACCATCATCCAGATGGGGTTCCCCGGCTACTTCCTCGTCGTCGCCGACTTCATCATGTGGGCCAAGAACAACGGCATCGCCGTGGGCCCCGGCCGCGGTTCCGCGGCCGGCTCGATCGTCGCGTACGCGATGGGCATCACCGACCTCGACCCGATCGACCACGGCCTGATCTTCGAGCGCTTCCTCAACCCCGAGCGCGTCTCCATGCCCGACGTCGACATCGACTTCGACGAGCGCCGGCGCGCCGAGGTGATCCGGTACGTCACCGAGAAGTACGGCGCCGACAAGGTCGCCATGATCGGCACCTACGGCACGATCAAGGCCAAGAACGCGATCAAGGACTCGGCCCGCGTCCTGGGCTACCCGTACGCCGTCGGCGACCGCCTCACCAAGGCGATGCCCGCCGACGTCCTCGGCAAGGGCATCCCGCTCTCCGGCATCACCGACTCCTCGCACCCGCGCTACAGCGAGGCCGGCGAGATCCGCTCGATGTACGAGAACGAGCCCGACGCCAAGAAGGTCATCGACCTCGCCCGCGGCGTCGAGGGCCTGGTCCGGCAGATGGGCGTGCACGCCGCCGGTGTGATCATGTCCAGCGAGCCGATCGTGGACCACGCCCCGGTCTGGGTGCGGCACTCCGACGGCGTCACCATCACGCAGTGGGACTACCCGAGCTGCGAATCGCTCGGCCTGCTGAAGATGGACTTCCTCGGCCTGCGCAACCTCACGATCATGGACGACGCGGTCAAGCTCGTGAAGGCCAACAAGGGCGTCGACATCGAATTGCTGGCCCTGCCCTTCGACGACCCCAAGACCTTCGACCTGCTCGCCCGCGGCGACACCCTCGGCGTCTTCCAGTTCGACGGCGGCCCCATGCGCTCCCTGCTGCGCATGATGAAGCCCGACAACTTCGAGGACATCTCCGCCGTCTCGGCCCTCTACCGGCCGGGCCCGATGGGCATGAACTCGCACATCAACTACGCCCTGCGGAAGAACAAGCAGCAGGAGATCACCCCGATCCACCCGGAGCTCGAGGCCCCCCTCAAGGAGGTCCTCGACGTCACCTACGGCCTGATCGTGTACCAGGAGCAGGTGCAGAAGGCCGCCCAGATCATCGCCGGGTACTCCCTCGGCGAGGCCGACATCCTCCGCCGCGTCATGGGCAAGAAGAAGCCCGAGGAACTGGCCAAGAACTTCACCATCTTCCAGGAGGGCGCCCGGAAGAACGGCTACAGCGACCAGTCGATCCAGGCGCTGTGGGACGTGCTGGTGCCGTTCGCCGGCTACGCCTTCAACAAGGCGCACTCGGCCGCGTACGGCCTGGTGTCGTACTGGACGGCCTACCTCAAGGCCAACTACCCGGCCGAGTACATGGCCGCGCTGCTCACCTCCGTGCGCGACGACAAGGACAAGTCGGCGATCTACCTCAACGAGTGCCGCCGCATGGGCATCAAGGTGCTCCCGCCGAACGTGAACGAGTCGGACGCGAACTTCACCGCGCAGGGCGACGACGTCATCCTGTTCGGCCTCACCGCCGTCCGCAACGTCGGCCAGAACGTGGTGGACTCGATCATCCGCTGCCGCAAGTCCAAGGGGAAGTACACCTCCTTCCCCGACTTCCTCGACAAGGTCGAGGCCGTGGTCTGCAACAAGCGCACCGTGGAGTCCCTGATCAAGGCCGGCGCGTACGACGAGATGGGCCACACCCGCAAGGGCCTCACCGAGCACTACGAGCCGATGATCGACAACGTGGTCGCGGTCAAGCGCAAGGAGGCCGAGGGCCAGTTCGACCTCTTCGGCGGCATGGGTGACGACGCCGGGGGCGACGAACCGGGCTTCGGGCTCGACGTCACCTTCTCCGACGTGGAGTGGGACAAGACGTACCTCCTCGCGCAGGAGCGCGAGATGCTCGGCCTGTACGTCTCCGACCACCCGCTCTTCGGCATCGAGCACGTCCTCAACGACAAGGCGGACGCCTCCGTCTCGGCCCTGGCCGGCGACTACGCCGACGGCGCGATCGTCACCATCGGCGGCATCATCTCCGGTCTGCAGCGCAAGATGACCAAGCAGGGCAACGCCTGGGCCATCGCCACCGTCGAGGACCTCGGCGGCTCCATCGACTGCATGTTCTTCCCGGCCACGTACCAGTTGATCTCGACCCAGCTCGTCGAGGACGCCGTCGTCTTCGTCAAGGGCCGGCTCGACAAGCGCGAGGACGTGCCGCGCCTGGTGGCCATGGAACTGATGGTCCCCGACCTCACCGACGCCGGGACCAACGCGCCGGTGACGATCTCCATCCCGACGGTGAAGGTGACCCCGCCGCTGATCGCCCGCCTCGGCGAGGTGCTCGCCAGCCACAAGGGGAGCACCGAGGTCCGGGTGCGGCTGCAGGGCGCCCGCAAGACGACGGTGCTGCGGCTCGACCGCCACCGCGTCACTCCCGACCCGGCACTCTTCGGCGACCTCAAGGCCCTCCTGGGCCCCTCCTGTCTCGCCACCGCCCAGCAGCAGGCGGGCTGATCACCTCCCGCGCGAGCGGGCGGACGTGCCGAGGGTGGCACCCCTTCCGGACGGGGTGCCACCCTCGGTCGTGAGTGTCCGGCGCTCGCGCGCTAGTTGTGGCCGAACTTCTTCTGCCGCTTCTGCGACACGTGCGGTTCGGCGCCCGGGACCGTCATCGCCATCTGCTCGCGTCCGCCTGCGCTCTTCGCGTGCTCTTCGGTGGTCGCGGCGCTGCGGTCGTGGTGCTGGCCGGTACGTTCGCCCCGGTTCTTGTTCTTGCCCACGATTCCTCCTTGGGGGAAATCTCGGATGATGGGCCGCACTCAGGCTTGCACGGGAGTACGAAGGTCGCATTTCGGGCAGTTGCAGAGTGTGGCGCGCCGGTGATCGCGTAACCGGTCACAACGCCCCGGTGTTCGGGCAGACTCGGGGCAACAGCGTTACCGGGGGGACGGACGGCAGGACTTTCGGAGAAGAGGGTGAGACCGATGGACCGCTGCGTCGTCCTCGTGGATGCCGGCTACCTGCTCGGGGCTGCCGCGAGCCTCCTCGCCGGAGAGCCCTCACGGTCCAGGATCACGGTCGACCACGCCGAGGTCGTCGCGGGCCTGCGGGAGCGCGCCGAGAAGGAGACGGGCCAGCCGCTGCTGCGGATCTACTGGTTCGACGGCGCCCCCGACCGCGTCCCCCAGCCGGAGCACCGCAGACTGCGCGTGATGCCCCGGGTGACGGTCCGCCTGGGCGCGCTGACCCGGACCGACGGCCGCTGGGCGCAGAAGGGCGTCGACGCGGCCATGCACGCCGAGCTGTCGGAGCTGGCCCGCAACCGCGCCTGCTCCGACGTCGTCCTGGTCACCGGCGACGGCGACCTCCTGCCCGGCATGATGTCGGCGAAGGAGCACGGCGTCGCCGTCCACCTGTGGGCCGTGCAGGCCGCCGACGGCGACTTCAACCAGTCCGAGGACCTGGTCGCCGAGGCCGACGAGCGGCGCGTCCTGGACCGGGAGTGGATCACTCGGGCCATCCACGTGCGCGAACCCGCCGGGGTCTGCGCGCCCCTCACCCCGCGGCCCGAGATCGCCGCGATCCTGTCCGCGCCGCTGCCCGAGACCACCCGCAGCGCCGAGCCGCAGCCCGCGGCGGACCAGCCCGCGGAGCCGGCCGCCGTCGCGCCCCAGGTCGTCACCGTCGAGCGCAACGGCACCCGCCCGAACCCGCAATCGCCCGCCGCCGCGACCGGCAAGGGCATGGTGCCCACCCCCAAGGACGTCGCCGGCATCGTCCACCGCGGGCACTCCTCCCCGCACCCCGCCTCCCCGTCCGCCACCGGGGCCACCCTGCGCTGGTCCTCCGACCGCGGGCTGGTCGGCGGCGGCGAGGCCGCCGACGCGGGCCTGCCCACGCTGGCCCAGCTCACCAGCCCCGAACAGCGCTGGGCGGACCGCGAGGAGGACATCACCGCCGTCAGCGGCGACCCGTACGAGGTCGGCCAGGTCTTCGCCCGCCGCTGGATCGGCCGGCTCACCGACACGTCCCACCTCCAGGTGCTCTCCGCCGAGTACCCGCGCGTCCCGCACCGCATCGACGGCGAGCTGCTGCGCTACGCCGCCCGGTTCGGGCTGCTGGCCCACAAGGACGACCAGATCGACGAACACGACCGCTACGCCATCCGGGCGGGCTTCTGGCGCGAGATCGACGCCCGCGCGGTCGTCGCGAGGGCCTCTCCGGGGGAGTGAGCGCGCCCGGACCCGACCCTGCGGCACGTCCCGGCCGGGATGCAGCGTAGGCTCGATGCTCGTGAGTACGGGCACGGGACAGGGCGCCACCACGCGGACGGCGATGGTGGTGACCGTGCGCGGGCTGGTGAAGAGCTATCCGGCCGGGCGGGGGCGGCGCGGCGCCGCGAGCCCCCCGGTGCGCGCCAACGACGGCATCGACCTGGACATCCGGGGCGGTGAGATCTTCGGGCTGCTCGGCCCCAACGGTGCCGGAAAGACGACCTTGGTACGCCAGTTGACGGGGCTGCTGCGCCCCGACGCGGGCACCGTCCAGCTCCTCGGGCACGACCTCGTCCGGCACCCGGAGCGCGCGGCGCGGCTGGTCGGCTACCTCGGCCAGGAGTCGAGCGCGCTGGACGAGCTGACCGTCGCCCTGGCCGCCGAGACCACCGGACGGCTGCGCGGTCTGGACGCCAGGGCCGCGCGCGCCGAGCGGGACGCCGTCCTGGAGGAGCTGGACCTGACGGCCCTGGCCTCACGGCCGGTGAAGAGGCTGTCGGGCGGGGAGCGGCGGCTCGCCTGCTTCGCCGCCGCCCTGGTGGGCGAGCGGCCGGTGCTCGTGCTGGACGAGCCGACCACCGCCATGGACCCGGTCGCCCGGCGCGCGGTGTGGGCGGCGGTCGACCGGCGGCGCGCCGAACGCGGCACCACCGTGCTGCTGGTCACCCACAACGTGATCGAGGCGGAGACCGTACTGGACCGGGTCGCGGTCATCGACGACGGCCGGGTCATCGCCTGCGACACCCCGGCCGGGCTGAAGGCACTCGTCGCCGACGAGGTACGGCTGGACCTGGTGTGGCGGGAGACGCCCCCGCTGTCGGTGCCCGTCGTGGCGGCCCTGCGCGACGCCGCCCACGTCACCGGGCGCCGGTGGACGCTGCGGCTGCCGCAGCAGCGGGCCCGTTCCGTGGTCGCCGAGCTGACCGGCGGCCCGGCCTTCGGCGCGCTCGACGATTTCACCCTGACGGCGCCGAGCCTGGAGGATGTCTACCTGGCGCTCGGCGGCCGCCGGAAGGGACTGGTCAAGGCGTGAACGGCGGCAACGGCGAAGACGTGACCCTGGACGTGGACCGGAACGTGGACCTGGACGTGCGCGGCACCGCGCAGCGGGGCGGCGTGGAGTGACGATCATCTCCGCGGGAGCGGACACCCGGACGGCGGCACCGGCGGCGCCCGCCGCCCCCCTCGGCGAGGCGGCCGCGACGCTCGCCCCGCGCGCCCGGCTGCTGCCGGCGATGGCGGCGGTGTACCGGGCGCAGCTGTCCCGGGCGAAGGTCGCCCGGATCCCGCTGCTGTTCGTGGCGACCTTCCAGTCGGTCGGCATCATGATCATGATGCGTGGCGTCGTCGACGGCGGCCCGGCCGCGCGTGCGGTGGTCGCCGGGTCGAGCGTGCTGGTCGTCGCCTTCGTGGCGCTGAACCTGCTGGCCCAGTACTTCGGGCAGCTGCGCGCCTCCGGCGGGCTCGACCACTACGCCACCCTGCCGGTGCCACCGGCCGCCGTGGTGCTGGGCGTGGCAGGCGCGTACGCGTCCTTCACCGTGCCCGGGACGCTCGTGACGGCGGGCATCGGCTGTGCGCTGTTCCAGCTGCCGTTCGCCCACCTGTGGATCCTCGCCGCGGTCATCCCGCTGGCGGGGGCCGCGCTGTCCGGGCTGGGCGCGGCGCTCGGGCTGTTCGCGCCGCGCCAGGAACTGGCCACCCTCGCCGGTCAGCTCGGCATGTCCGCGGCGCTGCTGCTGGGAGTGCTGCCGGCCGGCAACCTCCCCCGGCCCATCGGCTACGTACGGGACCTGCTGCCCTCCACCTACGGCGTGGAGGCCTTCATCCGCAGCTTCGACGCCCACCCCGACTGGCTGGCGATCACCACCGACCTGTCGGTGTGCGCGGCCGTGGGCCTGGTGTCGCTGGCCGTGGCCACCTGGGCCTACCGCCGGGCGGCCTGCCGGTGACCCGTGGGTGTGGTGCCGGTGAGGTGCCGGTGCCGCGTGCCACGGAAGGACCTGGCACGATGGCAGGGTGACCGCACCCCTGACCCCCCATGATCAATGGCCGCCCGCGCCGCTGCCGCCGTTCCCGCAGCAGGAGAGCCGCATGGATCCCGTCCGGGAGCTCAAGAGCGGCGCGCTGACCGCGGTGCTCGTGGCCGTGGCGGGCGTGGTCCTCGGCCTGCTGTGGCTGTGGCTCGCGCCGCGGATCCCGCTGGTCTCCGACGGCAAGGCGGTCTACCTCAAGGACACCGAGGGGGAGCAGGCGATCGGCGCCGACGGCGTCTTCGTGCTGCTCGGGCTCGGCATCGGAGTGCTGACCGGGGCCGTCGTCTTCTGGCGCAACCGGCGCGGAGGCGTCGGCGTCGTCCTCGGCATGGCGGTGGGCGCGGTACTGGGCTCCCTGCTGGCCTGGCGGCTGGGCACCTGGCTCGGCCCCACCAGCGACCTGATCGCGCACGCCAGGGCGGTCGGCGCGAAGAAGGTGTTCGACGGCCCCCTCGCACTGCAGGCCAAGGGCGCGCTCCTGGCCTGGCCCGTAGGGGCCGTCCTCACCCATCTGCTGCTCACCACGGGTTTCGGCCCCCGCGACGAGCAGCCCCCCACCGTGCAGTGGACGCCGCCGCCCCCGGGCGCGTGACCCGCGGCCCGCAGGTCACGCCGGGCGCCTGCCGTGGTTGGCGTTGCGCTTCTTGATCCGCCACTTGCGCTTGCGGGTGCGCTTGGACATCGGGCCTCCCCTGGACCGGGTGTGCTTCCCGGCAGAGTGCGCCCGTACGGGCCCGCCGTCCAGGGGTCAGGCGCGACCGATCGGCGCGACGACCGCGTCCGTGAGCCGCACCAGGTCCTGCGGCGCCAGCTCGACCTCCAGGCCGCGCTTGCCCGCCGAGACGAAGACCGTGGGGTGCTCCAGCGCGGAGGCGTCCACGACGGTGCGCAGCCGCTTGCGCTGCCCCAGCGGGGAGATGCCGCCCCTGACGTATCCGGTGGTCCGCTCGGCGGCGGCCGGATCGGCCATACCGGCGCGCTTCCCGCCGGCCGCGGAGGCCAGCGCCTTGAGGTCCAGTGAGCCCGCGACGGGGACGACGGCGACGGTCAGCGCCCCGTCCACGTCGGCGACGAGGGTCTTGAACACCCGGTCGGGGGAGGTACCCAGCGCCTGCGCGGCCTCCTCCCCGTAGCCGAGCTCCGAGGCGGGGTCATGGGCGTACGCGTGCACGGTGAAGGCGGCACCCGCCTTCTCCAGGGCGACGGTGGCGGGCGTGCCGCCGGAGGATGACTGCTTCTTCTTGGCCATGGCGCTGTGAGGATACGTCAGTTCGGGCTCGGGACCTGCCGGGTCAGGTCCACGGCGGGCAGGGTGCCGAGCTTGTTGATGACGGCCGCCTCGCGGCGCAGCAGCCGCAGTTCCCGCTCCAGCCGGGCCGCGGTGTCCGGGGCCTCCAGCAGGGCCTGTTTCTCCGGGGTCTCGGCGACGGTCGCGGCCGCCACCAGGTACGACAGCACGGTCGGGTCGTCCGGCAGCTCCTGGCTCCCCGCCAGGCTCCGCTCCCGCGCCCCGGCCAGCCGCTTCTGGTAGGTGCGGAAGGCCCGCGCCACGTCGGCCGCCAGCGCCCCCGACCCGGTGCCGGGCTCCTCCGGGACCGCCTCGACCTCTCCGACCAGGTACGGCCCTGAGGCGTCCACCGACAGCAACCGGAAGCGCGTCGTACCGGTCGCCACGACGTCGAAGCCGCCGTCCTCGCGCTCCCCGATCGTCGCCGCGTCCGCGGTGCAGCCCAGCGCGTACAGCGCCCCGGACAGGTCCGGCGCGTACCCGGCGGCGGCCTCCTCCGCCCCGGCGGGGGCGACCTCGTGGCCGTCCCGGATCGCCACGACGCCGAAGGTGCGCGGCGCGTCCTCCGGCAGGGCCAGCAGGTCGCGGAAGAGCGCGCGGTAGCGCTCCTCGAAGACGTTCAGCGGCAGCACGAGCCCCGGGAAGAGGACGGAGCCGAGCGGGAAGAGCGGAAGGCGAGCGGTCACGGTCAGCAATCCTAGGGCCTGCGGCGTTCACCCCCATCGTCGCCCTCGTCCCGCACCACCCGTTTTCGCCCCGGACGACCCGTATGCGGCCATCGCCCCCCACCGGGCGCACCGGCTCGCCGGGCCCGCAGGCCCGCGGCGGCGTCAGCCGCGGCGCAGCAGGCGGGAGGCGCCGGCGGCGACCGTGGTGGCGAGGATCCAGCCGAGCATGCTGAGGACCGCGGCGGCCCATTGGGCGTTGCCGGTCAGGCGCCAGGCGTTGTCCTGCCCGAGGTTGATGACCGGCAGGAGCAGGTCGAGGGCGAACAGGGAGGGGTTCCAGTGGGGGAAGGCGCCGCCGTCGACGGGATCGGGCCTGCCGTGCGCGGTGAAGAAGACCGCGCCGAAGGCCCAGAGCAGCGCCATCCATATGGCGGCGCGGCCCGGGCGGTAGCCGTAGCCGACGGTCACGTCCTGCAGGTAGCCCCAGAGCTTGCCCGCCAGGGGGAGGGTCTCGCGGCGCCGGCGTTGCTTGGCCAGCAGCACCTCGCGGGCGTCGGCGTCCTCGCCGCTCGCGCGCAGGGCGGCCGACAGGTGCTCGTACGGCTCGGGGCTGTACTCAGGGGTGGCCGCGGCCAGCCAGGCGATCCGGGCGCGCAGCGGGAAGGCGCCCTCGGGGCTGAGGGAGCCGTAGGCGAAGCCGGTCAGGTCGAGACCGCCGGCGTCGGGCCAGCAGGTACGGCTGTCCGTGAGGTTGCCCACCCGCGCGCCCGCCAGCGAGATCGTCCCGGTCGGGGGCTGGTCGAGGGTGAGCCGCAGCTCGGGCGTCTGGATCCGGCGCAGTGACAGTTGCTGGCCGCCGGTGAGCCGGAACCGCGCCTGGTGGATGATCACCGCGTTGCCGAACCGGCCGTCGTCCAGCCGCACCCCGCCGTCCGAGCTGAAGCGCCGGGTGCGCACGCCCAGCGGCGGGGTGCCGCCGCCGGATCCGCCGGTGCCGACGTAGCCCGCGCTCAGGTAGAGGGTGTGCTCGACGGTGACCCGGGCCGCGTTGAGCGCGTAGCGCCCGTACGGGTTGTGCAGCCGGCTGCCGCGCAGGCTGAGCCGGCCGCCGATGCGGGCGCTGCGCAGGCTGATCTCGCCGGTCGCCTCGATCAGCTCGGCCTCGACGTCCTGGGCGACGCTGAGCCCGTCGGCCGCCAGCGCCCGGCCGTGCCGGTCCTTGCGCAGGGTGATCTGGTTGAGCAGCAGGTCCGTGCCGATGTGGGCGTCGGTGAGCCGTATCCCGCCCTCGATCGTGCACTGCGGCAGGTGCAGGTCCCCCGAGGTGTGCAGACGGGCCGCCTCCAGCCGCGGTATGGCGCAGCGCACCATGCGCAGGGTCGTGAAGCTGCACTCCGCGAGCAGCACCTGTTGCTCGAAGCGGCAGTCGTGCAGCTCCACGTACGGCACCACCGTGCCGCCCGAGAGGTTGAGCTGACCGCTGATCTGGGCCCCGGACAGCTTCACGCACGACACGCGCCCCGAGGCGGCCTGCGGCCCGTCGAGCAGCAGCTTGGCGATCACCTCGGCCCGCACCGTGCGGTCCGGTCCCCAGAAGCGGTCGGCGGCCGGGTCGTCCCGCTCCGGGATGCCGGTGCGCAGGTCGTACAGCTCTCCCCGGCGGAAGGCCTCCCACAGGCCCTGCTCCACAGCGCTCCAGTCGTGCGGCGGCGCGACGTCCGACGGCTCGGTCACCGGTTTCCCTCCCGTGGCTGGCGACGACGACGGAAACGCTAGCCGGGGAGATCATGGGACGGGGCCCGTACGCGTATCACGGACTGATACTCGACGAAGGCCGTGAGGGCGGTTCTCTACACTTGGGAGGGTGATCTCCCGAATCGATCTGCGCGGCGACGCCTTCCCGGCGGACGGCGTCGACCGCGACCTGCTGCCCCGTGCCGAGCTCGACGTCGAGGCCGCACTGGAGAAGGTGCGCCCGATCTGCGAGGACGTGAAGCATCGTGGCACCGCGGCACTGATCGACTACGCGGAGAAGTTCGACGGCGTCACCATCGACCGGGTGCGCGTTCCGGCCGAGGCGCTGACCCGGGCCCTGGCGGAGCTGGACCCGAAGGTGCGGGCCGCGCTGGAGGAGTCGGTCCGCCGCGCCCGGCTCGTCCACGGCGAGCAGCGCCGCACCGACCACACCACGCAGGTCGTGCCGGGCGGCACGGTCACCGAGCGCTGGGTGCCGGTGGAGCGCGTGGGCCTGTACGTGCCCGGCGGCCGCTCGGTCTACCCGTCCTCCGTGGTGATGAACGTGGTGCCCGCGCAGGAGGCCGAGGTCGGCTCGATGGCCGTCGCCTCGCCCCCGCAGAAGGAGTTCGGCGGGCTCCCGCACCCGACGATCCTCGCCGCGTGCGCGCTGCTCGGCGTGGACGAGGTGTACGCCGCGGGCGGCGCCCAGGCCGTCGCGATGTTCGCTTACGGCACCGAGGAGTGCCGTCCGGTGAACATGGTCACCGGCCCCGGCAACATCTGGGTCGCCGCCGCCAAGCGCCTGCTCAAGGGCCGCATCGGCATCGACGCGGAGGCCGGCCCGACCGAGATCGCCATCCTCGCCGACGCCACCGCCGACCCGGTGCACGTCGCCGCCGACCTGATCAGCCAGGCCGAGCACGACCCGCTGGCCGCCGCCGTCCTGGTCACCGACTCCGTGGACCTCGCCGAGGCGGTGGAGAAGGAGCTGGAGACCCAGGTCGCGGCGACCAAGCACGTCGAGGACCGGATCGCCCCCGCGCTGTCCGGCCGCCAGTCCGGCATCGTCCTGGTCGACGGGATCGAGCAGGGCCTGCAGGTGGTGGACGCCTACGCGGCCGAGCACCTGGAGATCCAGACCGCGGACGCCGCCGCCGTCGCCGCCCGGGTGCGCAACGCGGGCGCGGTCTTCGTCGGCGCGTACGCGCCCGTATCGCTCGGCGACTACGCGGCCGGCTCCAACCACGTCCTGCCCACCGGCGGCTGCGCCTGCCACTCCTCGGGCCTGTCCGTGCAGTCCTTCCTGCGCGGCATCCACGTCGTGGACTACACCCGCGAGGCGCTCGCCGGGATCGCCGCGCACGTGGTGACCCTGGCCGACGCCGAGGACCTGCCCGCGCACGGCGCCGCGGTCCGCGCCCGATTCGATTGGACGGTACCGGGTCCGTGACCGGCATCGACGACCTGCCCATCCGGGACGAGCTGCGCGGCAAGTCCCCCTACGGCGCCCCGCAACTCGACGTCCCCGTACGCCTGAACACCAACGAGAACCCGTACCCGCTGCCCGAGGCGCTGGTCGAGCGGATCGCCGAGCGGGTCCGCGAGGCCGCCCGCGACCTCAACCGCTACCCCGACCGGGACGCGGTCGAGCTCCGCACCGAACTGGCCGGGTACCTGACCCGCACCGCGGGCCACGAGGTGGGACTCGCCAACGTGTGGGCCGCCAACGGCTCCAACGAGGTCATCCAGCAACTGCTGCAGACCTTCGGCGGCCCCGGGCGCACCGCGATCGGCTTCGAGCCCTCGTACTCCATGCACGGGCTGATCTCCCGCGGCACCGGCACCGGCTGGATCTCCGGCCCGCGCCGCGAGGACTTCACCATCGACGTGGCCGCCGCCGCGCGGGTCATCGCCGAGCAGCGGCCGAACGTGGTCTTCATCACCTCCCCCAACAACCCGACCGGCACCGCCGTCGCCGCCGACACCGTGGTGGCGCTGTACGAGGCGGCCCAGGCGGCCCGGCCCGCGCTGGTGGTGGTCGACGAGGCGTACGGCGAGTTCAGCCACGGTCCGTCCCTGCTGCCGCTGATCGAGGGCCGCCCCAACATGGTGATCAGCCGCACCATGTCCAAGGCCTTCGGCGCCGCCGGCCTGCGGCTGGGCTACCTCGCCGCCGACCCGGCGGTGGTGGACGCCGTCCAACTGGTGCGGCTGCCGTACCACCTGTCCGCCGTCACCCAGGCCACCGCGCTGGCCGCCCTGGAGCACACCGATACGCTGCTGGGGTACGTCGAGCAGCTGAAGGCCGAGCGGGACCGCCTGGTCGGCGAGCTGCGGGCGATCGGCTGCGAGGTCACCGACTCCGACGCCAACTTCGTCCAGTTCGGCCGCTTCGAGGACAGCCACCGCGCCTGGCAGGCGATCCTCGACCGCGGCGTGCTCGTCCGCGACAACGGCGTACCGGGCTGGCTGCGGGTCACCGCGGGCACCCCGGCCGAGAACGACGCGTTCCTCGAAGCGGTACGCGAGCTGAAGAAGGAGCAGTAACCACATGACCCGCGTCGGCCGCGTGGAGCGCACGACCAAGGAGACCTCCGTCGTCGTCGAGCTCGACCTCGACGGCACCGGCAGGACCGAGATCTCCACCGGAGTCGGCTTCTACGACCACATGCTCGACCAGCTCGGCCGCCACGGCCTCTTCGACCTCACGGTCAAGACCGAGGGCGACCTGCACATCGACACCCACCACACCATCGAGGACACCGCCCTCGCGCTGGGCGCCGCCTTCAAGCAGGCGCTCGGCGACAAGGTGGGCATCTACCGCTTCGGCAACTGCACCGTGCCGCTGGACGAGTCCCTTGCCCAGGTCACCGTCGACCTGTCGGGCCGCCCGTACCTGGTGCACACCGAACCCGAGAACATGGCGCCGATGATCGGCTCCTACGACACGACGATGACCCGGCACATCCTGGAGTCCTTCGTCGCCCAGGCGCAGATCGCGCTGCACGTCCACGTCCCGTACGGGCGCAACGCCCACCACATCGTGGAGTGCCAGTTCAAGGCGCTGGCCCGGGCCCTGCGCTACGCCTCCGAGCGCGACCCGCGCGCCGCGGGCATCCTCCCGTCGACGAAGGGCGCCCTCTGATGAGCAAGCCGGCCGTTCTCTTCATCCTGCTCGGCCTCTTCCTGGCCGGCGGGGTGTACTCCTTCTGGAAGCAGAAGATGCCCAAGAGCATCGTCGTGCTGCTCGGTGTCGGCTCGGCCATGTCGCTGGCGGCCGGCCTGCTGCGGCTGTAGGGGGTTCCGGCAGATGAGCAAGGCCGCCAAGAAGGTCGTGGTCCTCGACTACGGCTTCGGCAACGTCCGTTCCGCCGAGCGCGCGCTCGCCCGGGTGGGCGCGGACGTGGAGATCACCGCCGACTTCGACAGGGCCATGAACGCCGACGGGCTGCTCGTCCCCGGCGTCGGCGCCTTCGCCGCCTGCATGGCCGGGCTGAAGGCGGTGCGCGGTGAGTGGATCATCGGCCGCCGGCTGTCGGGCGGCAGGCCCGTGATGGGCATCTGCGTCGGCATGCAGATCCTCTTCGAGAGGGGCGTCGAGCACGGCGTCACCACGGAGGGCTGCGAGGAGTGGCCCGGCACCGTGGAGCCGCTGCGCGCACCGGTCGTGCCGCACATGGGCTGGAACACCGTCAAGGCGCCCGAGGACTCCCGGCTGTTCGCCGGCCTGGACGCCGAGGCCCGCTTCTACTTCGTGCACTCCTACGCGGTGCGCAGCTGGGAGCTGGAGACCGCCAACCCCGGCATCCGGGTCCCGAAGGTCACCTGGGCCACGCACGGCGAGCCCTTCGTCGCGGCGGTGGAGAACGGTCCGCTGTGGGCCACCCAGTTCCATCCGGAGAAGTCCGGCGACGCCGGCGCCCAGCTGCTGACCAACTGGCTCGACACCTTCAAGGACTAGGACGTACGCCGCCATGAGCACGACGCACCGCCTCGAACTCCTTCCCGCCGTCGACGTCCGCGACGGCCAGGCCGTCCGCCTCGTCCACGGCGAGTCCGGCTCCGAGACGTCCTACGGCGACCCGATGGCCGCCGCCCTGGCCTGGCAGCAGGCCGGTGCCGAATGGCTGCACCTGGTCGACCTGGACGCCGCCTTCGGCACCGGGGACAACCGGGAGCAGATCGCCGAGGTGGCCCGCTCCATGGACATCAAGGTCGAGCTGTCCGGCGGCATCCGCGACGACGGGACGCTGGCCGCGGCGCTCGCCACCGGCTGCACCCGGGTCAACCTCGGCACCGCCGCCCTGGAGACCCCGGAGTGGGTCGCCAAGGTCATCGCCGAGCACGGCGACCGGATCGCGGTCGGCCTGGACGTCCGCGGCACCACCCTGCGCGGCCGCGGCTGGACCCGCGACGGCGGCGACCTCTACGAGACGCTGGCCCGCCTGGACTCCGAGGGCTGCGCTCGCTACGTCGTCACCGACATCAACAAGGACGGCACCCTCCAGGGCCCCAACGTCGAACTGCTCAGGAACGTGTGCGCCGCGACCGACCGGCCGGTGGTCGCCTCCGGCGGTGTCTCCTCCCTCGACGACCTGCGCGTCCTGGCGACTCTGGTCCCGGAGGGCGTCGAAGGCGCCATCGTGGGTAAGGCCCTGTACGCCAAGGCGTTCACCTTGGAAGAGGCTCTGGAGGCTGTGTCGCGATGACCCAAACCCCTGCCGTACGGCGTGTGCAGAGCGACAGCCCCTGGGAGGAGCAGTTCGGTTTCGCACGTGGCGTCGCGGCGGGGGACCGGGTCCTCGTCGGCGGCACGATGCCGTTCGTCGGCACCATGCTGTACGGCGAGGGCGACCCGTACGAGCAGGCCAAGACGGCGTTCACCAACGCGCTCGGCGTGCTGGAGGAGTTCGGCCTCGGCGCCGAATCGGTCGTCCGCACCCGCATGTATCTCACCCACACCCGCGACGTGGACGCGGTGGGCCGGGCCCACAAGGAGTTCTTCGACGCCGTGCGACCCACCGCGACGGTGGTCGTCGTCTCCGGTTTCGTGGACTCCCGGGTCCTGGTCGAAGTCGAACTGGAAGCATTCCGAGGAGCTTGAGCACCATGACCCTGGCGGTCCGAGTCATCCCCTGCCTGGACGTGGACGACGGCCGGGTCGTCAAGGGCGTCAACTTCCGGAACCTGCGGGACGCCGGCGACCCCGTCGAGATGGCCAAGCTGTACGACGCCGAGGGCGCCGACGAGCTGACCTTCCTCGACATCACGGCCTCCTCCGGCAACCGCGAGACGACCTACGACGTGGTGCGGCGCACCGCCGAGCAGGTCTTCATCCCGCTCACCGTCGGCGGCGGCGTGCGGTCCGCCGAGGACGTCGACAAGCTGCTGCGTGCCGGGGCCGACAAGGTCGGCGTCAACACCGCCGCGATCGCCCGGCCCGAGCTGCTGCGCGAGATCGCCGAGCGGTTCGGCCGCCAGGTGCTGGTGCTGTCCGTGGACGCCCGCCGCACCGACGCCGGGACGCCGTCCGGCTACGAGGTGACCACGCACGGCGGCCGCCAGGGCACCGGCATCGACGCCGTGGAGTGGGCGCACCGCGCGGCCGAGCTGGGCGCCGGCGAGATCCTGCTCAACTCGATGGACGCCGACGGCACCAAGGACGGCTACGACACGGAGATGATCGCCGCCGTCCGCAAGCACGTCACCGTCCCCGTCATCGCCTCCGGCGGCGCGGGCCGCCTCACCGACTTCCCCCCGGCCGTCGCGGCCGGCGCCGACGCCGTCCTGGCCGCCTCCGTCTTCCACTTCGGCGACCTGCGCATCGGCGAGGTCAAGCGGACCCTGCGGGACGCCGGGCACCCGGTGCGCTAGGCCGTGTCGTCAAATGGGCGCCGGCCGCCCGGAGGGCGGGCTCGGCGGCGTCTGGTGCGGTGCATCGCAAGGCGGAGAGTCGTCCTCGTAGTGGGTTACTCGGACGATTCGACAACGCAGCGTGGGGGCACCCCCGGCCGAAGGCTGGGGGAGTGCCGCACCAGGCGTCGCCGAGCAGGCGGGCATTTGACGACACGGCCTAGGCCGGCCCGTTCCGGCCCGCGGCCCGGACGGCGACGCGGTCGCGGGCCAGGAGCGGCCGCGCGGCGGCGAGGGTGAGGGCGGTGAGGGTGACGCCGCTCGCGGCGCTGACGGCGGCCGCGGGGAGGGAGCCGTCGGCGAGGATCAGGCCGCTGACGGCTGAGCCGCCCGCGATGCCGGTGGTGACCAGGGTGACCAGCCAGGCGAAGGCCTCGGTGACGGTGCCCGCCGGGGCGAGTTCGCCGGTGAGCCCGAAGACCACGGTGAGCAGCGGCGCGAAGAACACCCCGCTCAGCAGGGCGGCGACCACCATCGGCAGCGGGCCGGGGACCAGGGCGAAGGGCCAGAAGGTGACGGCCATCCCGGCGGCGGTGACGGCCGCCTTGGTGGCCGGGTCCGCCCGCCAGGGCAGGACGGCGATCAGCAGGGCGCCGATCAGGGCGCCGGTGGAGTTCAGCGCCAGCAGGGTGCCCGCGCCGCCGGGCAGCGGGTGGCGCTCGGCGTAGGCGACGGCGAAGACGTTGAACGTGCCCAGGGCCCAGCCGCATCCGGCCAGCGCGCACAGCACCACCACCAGGGCCCGGTTGCGCAGCGGACCCAGCCAGTCGACGGAACGGGTGGCGGAGGCCCAGGCGCGGGAGGGCGCGGAGGTCGCGACGGAGAGCGCGCCCACCACCCCGAGGACGGCCGCGGCCAGCAGCGCCAGCCGGGCCGGGCCGAGCACCGCCAGCCCGCCGACCAGGAGCGGGCCGGCGATGAAGACCAGCTCCTGCGCACCGGCGTCCACCGCGTACGCCGACTCCAGTTCGTCCGGCTCGACGAGGTCCGGCCAGAGCGCGCGCAGGCACGGCTCCAGCGGCGGCGAGGCGGCCCCGGCGACGGCCGGGCCGAGCACGGCCACCGCCGTGCTGCCCGGTGCGGCGGCCAGCGCGGCGAAGCCGCAGGCCGAGACCAGCGCCGAGACGATCAGCACGCGCGGCTGGCCCAGCCGGTCCGCCCACCGTCCGAGCAGCGGCCCGCCGATCGCTCCGGACACCGCGTAGACGCCCCCGGCGGCGCCGACCAGCCGGTAGTCGGCGCCGGCCGCGCGCAGCGCCAGCGCGATGGCCAGGGCCGCCATGGCGGTCGGCAGCCGTCCGACGAGCGAACCGGACAGCAACCGGCCCACATGGGGCCGGCGGAGCAGCTTCAGGTACGGCACACGTCACCCACGGAGGTCGAGCGCTGCGGCGATCACGTCGTGCACCAGGGTCTCACCGGACGCCCGGTTCTCCTTCAGCCGTTCGAGGTCCTCCGGGCCGAACCAGCCGTACTCCGTGTGCTTGCCCGGCTCCAGGCGCGGACGCGCGAGGTCCCCGTCGACGTCGACCACGAAGTCCGCCTCATGGCGCAGGCCTTGACCGTCGTCGCCCTCCCAGGTGGACACCCCGATCAGCCGCCGCACGGCGCGCAGCCGCCAGCCGGTCTCTTCCTCCACCTCGCGGGCGAGGGCCGCCAGGAGGGTCTCGCCGGGCTCCACATGGCCGCCGACGATGTCCCAGCAGTCCGGGAAGAGCCTGCGGCCGGGGGAGCGGCGCTGGGCGAAGGCCCTGCCGTCCGTGTCGAGGACCACCGCCCCGACGGCCCAGGTCTCGCCCGGGCGCGGCACCGGTATCCCGGGCCCCGCCGACCCTACGTCCGTTCCCGTCCCACCCTGGTTCGCGTCCATGGCCGCAGAGCGTAGCCCGATGTGCAGGATCAGTTGCGCAATTTCTGTTGCGCAAATTTCCTTTCCTATCTAGCCTCCCGGGTATGCCCGATGAAGAGGCGGAGGAGAACTCCGCAGACCCCCGCAGGATCACCGACCTCGACGCGCTCAAGGTCTTCACGCACCCGCTGCGCATCGAGCTCTACCGCGCCCTGTTCACCGCCCGCACCGCGACCGCCTCCCAGCTGGCCGACCAGGTCGACGAGGCGGTGTCGCTGGTCAGTTACCACCTGCGCAAGCTCGCCGCGCACGGCTTCATCACCGAGGCCCCCGGGCAGAGCTCGGACGGCCGCGAACGGTGGTGGAAGGTCAGCTCCGAGCGCGGATTCACCTTCCGCACCTCGGACTTCGCCGACCGCCCCGAGGGCGCCGCCGTCATGGGCGAGGTGACCCGGCAGCTCCTCGCCACCCGCTACGCGCGCTACGCCGCCTACCTCGACCAGCAGTTCGCCTGGGACAAGGAGTGGACCGACGCGTCCTTCAGCTCCGAGTACATGCCCCGGCTCACCGCGCAGGAGATGCGCCGGTTCGGCGATGAGCTGGGCGAGCTGGTCATGCGCTGGGTCGACCGCGGGCGCGCCGCCGAGGAGGCGGGCGACACCGAGGGCCGTGAGCACGTCGCGGTGCACCTGTACGGATTCCCCCACCGGCCGTGAACCCCGAAGGAGGCGACCGCATGACGGCGCCCGCCACCGCCGCACCGTCCCTGTCCCCTTCCCGTGCCCCCGCCCACCGGGACGCCAACGTCCTGCGCTGGCTCGCCGCCTTCACCGCCTCTCTCGTCGGCGACGCCGTGTGGTTCCTCGCGCTGTCCTGGGCCGCCACCCGCGCCGGCGACCCCGGGCGGGCCGGCCTGGTCCTCGCGGCCGGCGCCGTGCCGCGCGCGGTGCTGATGCTCGGCGGGGGAGTGCTGGCCGACCGGTTCGGGCCGCGACGCATCGTCATCGGCAGTGATCTGACCCGGTGCGCGGTGATGTTCGCGGCGGCCGCGCTGCTCGCCCTCACCACCCCCGGGCTGTGGGCGCTGGCCGTCGTCGCGGTGCTCTTCGGCGCCGTGGACGCGGTGTTCCTGCCCGCCGTCGGCGCCCTGCCGCCGCGCATCACCGGCCCGGACCAACTGGGCCGCCTGCACGGGATGAAGGGCATCGCGATGCGGGTCGGCAACGTGGCCGGCGCGTCGCTCGGCGGCACGGTCGTCGCGACCGGGGGCGCCCCCACCGCGTTCGCCGTCGCGGGCGTGCTGTTCGCGGTCTCGCTCGTGCTGCTGCTCGCCGTCCGCGTGGCCCCGCTGCCGCCCGACGACGGTGCCGCGAAGGCGGACGGCACCCCGTGGCGGGAGCTGGTGGACGGCCTGCGCCACATCCGGGGACGGCGCGCGCTCACCGCGCTCATGGTCGTCATCGCGGTCGGCGAGCTCGGTTTCACCGGGCCGTTCAACATCGGCCTCGTGCTGGTCGCCGCCGACCGGGGCTGGGGCGCCGCCGGGCTCGGCTGGATCGTCAGCGGCTTCGGCGCCGGCGCGGGTGCCGCTTCACTGCTGCTGACGGTGCGCGGCCGGCTGCCGCGCGCCGGGCTGGCCCAGGCCTGCTGCCTGGGGCTGGGGGCGGTCGCGGTGGCCGCCTTCGCCTTCGTCCCCGCGCTGCCGGGGGCGGTCGCCGTGGCCGTCGTGATCGGCCTCGTGGCAGGACTGAGCGGGGCACTGTGCGGAGCCCTGCTGCAGACCCTCACCGAACCCGCCTACCTCGGCCGGGTCAGTTCGGTGGCCGCGCTGTTCTCGCTCGGCGTCGCCCCGATGAGCTACCCGCTCACCGGGGCCGCCATCGGCGCCTGGGGTCCGCAGCCGGTGTTCGTCGTCAGCGCGGCGGTCGCGGCCGCGGGAGCCGTCGCGGGACTCGCCGCGCCGGCGCTGCGGCGGGCGGAACTCGCCCGCCGCCCCGGGTAGCCGGACTCAGGCGGTGATCCCGAGCCTGGCGTCGTACAGCCGGGTCACCGCGTCCTTGTCGCCCTCGGTCTCCACCCGGGCGGAGTCCTGCCGGCCGAAGGCGAACAGCAGCAGCTCGCCGGGCTCCCCGGTGACCGTGACGACCGGGGCGCCGCGGTGCGCCACCGCGGTCTGCCCGTCCGGACGGCGCAGCACCACGCCGACCGGGGCCTTGCGGCCCAGCAGCCGGGCGGAGCGCTCCAGCCGGGACCAGAGCAGTTCGGCGAAGACGGGGTCCAGTTCGCGCGGCGACCAGTCCGGCTGGGCCCGGCGCACGTCCTCGGCGTGGACGAAGAACTCGACGGTGTTGGCCGCCTCGTCGATCTGCTTGAGGGCGAACGGCGACAGCCGCGGCGGCCCGGTGCGGATCAGCCGGATCAGTTCCTGGAAGGGCCGTTCCGCGAACTCCTTGCGCACACGCTCCGACCGGTCCGCGAGGAAGGGGATGACCAGGCCGGCCGAGGCGTCACCGCGGCGCTCCCGCACCACGATGTGGGCGGCGAGGTCGCGGGTGGTCCAGCCCTCGCAGAGGGTTGGCGCCTCGGGTCCGGCACTCTCCAGCAGATCGGCGAGGAGCAGACGTTCACGCTGGGCATGAGTCGACATGCCGTCAGCCTACGTCCGGCCCCCGCCGGTGGGCAGCAGCTACGGCAGCGGTTTCGTCAGCTTCTTGCCGTCCAGCTTGTTGCTGAGGGTCAGGGAGCAGGAGATGGTGTCCTTGCCCTGCACCTGGTAGCCCGAGAGCTTCGGGTACAGCGCGTAGTAGTAGTACCCGGGGTTGTCCTTGACGTCCTTCAGGCGCTTGGCGGCGTCCGCCTCGCACAGCTTCAGGACCTTGGCCTTGAGCGCGGCCTCGGTGTCGAAGGTGCCCGTGATGGTCTCGTTGGCGATGACCTCGGCGTCGTGCGGGCCGTTGCAGGAGACCGTCGTGACCTCGGTGACGCCGCTGTCCAGGCCCGGATCGTCGAAGCACTGGCCGGGGCTGAGCACGACGTACTTGCGGAAGATCTCCGAGGGGTCCGGCTCCGTGGACGCGGTCGCCGTGTCCTGCGTGGCGGGGGCCGAGGCCGTGGGGCTGCTGCTCGTGGACCCGGTGGCGCCCTTGTCGTCGTCCTCGCCGCCGCTCAGCGCGATCGCCAGGCCGCCGACGACGACGGCTATCAGGACGACCGCGCCGATGACGATCGCGGCCACCTTCGCGCCGCCACCGCTGCGCGGCGGCTGCGGCGGGGGCGGGTAGCCGTAACCGCCGCCCTGCTGCGCAGGCCCGGGGAACTGCGGCTGGTTCTGGTACGGCTGCGGCTGCGGCTGGTACTGCTGCTGCGGCTGGGGTTGGTACTGCGGCGGGCCGAAACCCCCCGGGGGCGGCCCGAAACCGCCGCCCTGTCCGGGGCGCGGGTCGTCGGGCGGCGACGGCGGAGGAAAACTCATGGACGAAGCATGCCCCATACGGGTGAGCGGGGTGAGGGCAGGAGCCGAAGTCACGCCGCCCGCAGCGGGCAGAATGGGGGTATGGAATCCCCGCTCGACCCAGCCGTCGCCGCCCGTCTCAAGCGCACCGCCGACGGCCTCGTCCCCGCCGTCGCGCAGCAGTACGACACCGGCGAAGTCCTCATGCTCGGATGGATGGACGACGAGGCGCTGCACCGCACCCTCACCACCGGCCGCTGCACCTACTGGAGCCGCAGCCGCCAGGAGTACTGGGTCAAGGGCGACACCTCCGGGCACGTCCAGCACGTGAAGTCCGTGGCCCTGGACTGCGACGGCGACACGATCCTCGTCAAGGTCGACCAGGTCGGCGCGGCCTGCCACACCGGCGACCGCACCTGCTTCGACGCGGGCGAACTGCCGCTGGCCTGAAGCGGCCGCGCCCGGGCACTAGGCTGCGGACCATGACCACGGGCACCGTCACCCCCGACCTCGACACCTTCCGCAAGCTGGCGCAGGACCGCCGTGTCATCCCGGTCAGCAGGAAGCTGCTGGCCGACGGGGACACCCCGGTCGGCCTGTACCGGAAGCTCGCCGCCGAGCGCCCCGGCACCTTCCTGCTGGAGTCCGCGGAGAACGGCCGCTCGTGGTCCCGCTACTCGTTCGTCGGCGTCCGCAGCGCCGCCACCTTGACCGAGCGCGACGGCCGGGCCCACTGGCTCGGCACGCCGCCGGTCGGCGTGCCGGCCGGGGGCGACCCGCTGGAGGCGCTGCGGGCCACGATCGAGGCCCTGCACACCCCGCGCGACCTGCACGACGACGCGGGCCTGCCGCCGTTCACCGGGGGCATGGTCGGCTACCTCGGCTACGACGTCGTGCGCCGCCTGGAGCGCATCGGCGACCACGCCCGCGACGACCTGGGCCTGCCCGAGCTCACGATGCTGCTCACCTCCGACCTGGCGGTGCTCGACCACTGGGACGGCTCGGTGCTGCTGATCGCCAACGCGATCAACCACAACGACCTCGACACCGGCGTCGACGAGGCGTACGCCGAGGCCGTGCGGCGGCTCGACGCCATGACCGAAGACCTGGCCCGTCCCGTGGACTCCGCGCCCGCCGAGCTGCCGCCGTCCCGGCTGCCGGAGGAGGTCACCTCGCGCTTCGGCGGCGCCGCGTACCAGGCCGCGGTGGAGACGGCCAAGGAGTACATCCGGGCCGGCGACGCCTTCCAGGTCGTGCCCTCGCAGCGGTTCGAGACCCCCTGCCCGGCGAGCGCGCTCGACGTCTACCGCGTGCTGCGGGCGACCAACCCCTCCCCCTACATGTACCTGCTGCGCTTCGACGGCTTCGACGTCGTCGGCTCCAGCCCCGAGGCGCTGGTCAAGGTCGAGGACGGCCGGGCCATGGTGCACCCCATCGCGGGCACCCGCCCGCGCGGCGCGACGCCCCAGGAGGACCAGGCGCTCGCCGACGAACTGCTCGCCGACCCCAAGGAGCGCGCTGAGCACCTGATGCTGGTCGACCTGGGCCGCAACGACCTCGGGCGGGTCTGCGAGCCCGGCAGCGTCGAGGTCGTCGACTTCATGTCGATCGAGCGGTACAGCCACGTCATGCACATCGTCTCCACCGTCACCGGCAGCCTCGGCGCCGGCCGCACGGCCTTCGACGTCCTCACCGCCTGCTTCCCCGCGGGCACCCTGTCGGGGGCGCCCAAGCCGCGGGCGATGCAGATCATCGACGAGCTGGAGCCCACCCGGCGCGGGCTGTACGGCGGCGCCGTGGGCTACCTCGACTTCGCCGGGGACTCCGACACCGCCATCGCCATCCGCACCGCGGTGCTGCGCGGCGGGACCGCCTACGTCCAGGCCGGCGCCGGCATCGTCGCCGACTCCGACCCGGTCAGCGAGGACACCGAGTGCCGGAACAAGGCCGCCGCGGTGCTCCGCGCCGTCGACACGGCGGGCCGGATGCGCGGCGGGGCGTGACCGCCACCGGCAGGACCCGCGTGCCGGGGCGCGGCAGCGACGGGGGATAGTGGTCCGGTGAGCAGTTCCGTACCCCAGCCCCGCACCGTCGCAGAACCGTCCGGCGAGCCCGCACCCCGCCGGGCGGCCGGCCGCGGCAGCCTCGTCCTCGCCCTGGCGAGCGGCGTGGCCGGCGCCGCGGTCGTGCTCCTGGCCTCGGGCAAGACCTGGCAGAAGGGCAGCGCCCCGTTCGCCGGCGGCGGGATGCCGGTCAGTGTCTCCGGCCACCAGGTCACCGGGGTGCCGGGCGCGCTCGCGCTGGTGGGACTCGCCGCCCTCGTGGCGGTCTTCGCCGTACGGGGAGCGGCCCGGCTGCTCGTCGGCGGGCTGCTCGCGCTGTGCGGGGCCGGGGCCCTCGCGGCGGCGCTGCTCGCGCTCGGCGACACCGCGGCCCTGGACGCCGCCGCGGCGACCGCCAGCGGCCTCAGCCGTACGACCGTCACCGGGGCCGCCACCAGCGCCTGGCCGGGCGTCTCCGCGGCCGGTGGGGCGCTGCTGCTGTCCGCAGGCGCCGTCGCCCTCCTCCGCGCCCGGACCTGGCCCGGGATGTCGAACCGGTACGACCGCGACACCCCGAAGGCGTCGCAGCCCGCCCGTACCGCCGCACCCGCCGCCGGCGAGGAGCGCCCCGAGGACCTGTGGAAGGCGCTGGACCGCGGCGAGGACCCCACCGAGGCGCCCTGACGCGCCGGGCCACCCCCCGCGCGCGGAGCGTCAGCGGAACGGGGGACAATGGCGCGTGACGCGCGCCATCGCGCGGGCGGAGCAACTGACGACCCTTTTGTAGAACGACTTGGGAGCACTCATGGCGGGCAACAGCCACGGACACACCCCTGCCGCCTGGACCGGCGTGACCATCGCCTTCATCGGCTTCTGCGTCGCGGCTGCCTTCGTCGTCCTGGCGGAGCCGATCGGTATGTTCGCCGGCCTGGCGGTCGCCGCCCTGGGCGGTCTGGTCGGTCTCGGCATGCGCGCCGCGGGCCTCGGCAAGCCGGTGCCGGAGAAGCAGCACGGCTGACCCGGGCACGGACCCCGCAGCCGCCGCCGGCGCATCCGCCGGCGGCGGCTGCGTCCTTTCCGGCCACCCCGGGTGTCCCTGCCGGCCGCGGCGCGGGACAATCACCGCGTGACCGAGACCGCCGCCAGGCCGAAGCCGATTGCCCTCGCCGCCCCGCTGGGCGTGCTCGGCGGTGTCGCCGCCGCCTTCGCGTACGTCGGCACCTTCGACCCGAACGAGGCCGGGCACTACCCGGTCTGCCCCCTGCTGCACTACACGGGCCTGTACTGCCCCGGCTGCGGCGGGCTGCGCAGCGCGTACGCGGTCGTGCACGGCGACTTCGGCACGGCGTTCGGCCTCAACGCGCTGGCCGTGGCGGGCTACCTGCTCTTCGCCGTGGTGTGGACGGTCTGGCTCATCCGGACGCTGCGCGGCCGGCCCTTCCCGCTCGCGCTGCGGGCCGTCCACTGGTGGGCGATCAC
This sequence comes from Streptomyces sp. PA03-5A, assembly GCF_033792725.1. Lineage (NCBI taxonomy): Bacteria > Bacillati > Actinomycetota > Actinomycetes > Kitasatosporales > Streptomycetaceae > Streptomyces > Streptomyces sp. PA03-5A. The sequence continues at coordinate 66,046 of NZ_JARAVL010000042.1, forward strand.
GGGTGCCGTGCTGCTCTTCACCGTCGTCCGGAACCTTCCGTTCGGGACCGCGCTGGCGCCCTGACCAGCGACGAAGGGACGACCGGACCGTCCGTCCGGTGGGCCCCCGCCCCGCCGGATGCGGGTCCTCCGCCCACCGGCGGTTACCATCGCAGTGCTGGTGGAACATCTCACTGGCTTGATCGTTTCGCTTTCGGAAGGGGTCCTCTCGCGTGAGTGTGCTCGACGAGATCATCGACGGAGTCCGCGAGGACCTCGCCGAGCGGCAGGCCCGGGTCTCCCTCGACGAGCTCAAGGAGCGGGCGGCGAAGGCGCGCGACGCCAAGGACGGCGTGGCGGCCCTGCGCGGCGACAGCGTCAAGGTCATCTGCGAGGTCAAGCGGTCCAGCCCCTCCAAGGGCGCTCTGGCCGCCATCGCCGACCCCGCGGGCCTGGCCGCGGACTACGAGGCGGGCGGCGCCGCCGTCATCTCGGTCCTCACCGAACAGCGCCGCTTCGGCGGCTCGCTGGCCGACCTCGAGGCCGTCCGGGCCAAGGTCGACATCCCCGTGCTCCGCAAGGACTTCATCGTCACCGCCTACCAGCTCTGGGAGGCCCGCGCCTACGGTGCCGACCTGGCGCTGCTGATCGTCGCGGCGCTGGAGCAGGACGCGCTGGTCTCCCTGATCGAGCGGGCCGGGTCCATCGGGCTCACCCCGCTGGTCGAGGTGCACGACGAGGAGGAGGTCGAGCGCGCCGTCGACGCGGGCGCCCGCATCATCGGCGTCAACGCGCGCAACCTCAAGACCCTCGAGGTCGACCGCGGCACCTTCGCCCGCGTCGCCCCGGAGATCCCGGACCACATCGTCAAGGTGGCCGAGTCCGGCGTCCGCGGCCCGCACGACCTCATCGCCTACGCCAACGACGGCGCCGACGCCGTCCTCGTCGGCGAATCGCTGGTGACCGGCCGCGACCCCAAGGCCGCCGTGGCCGACCTCGTGGCCGCCGGCGCGCACCCCGCGCTGCGCCACGGACGGGGCTGACCGGCACCATGACGACCTACGCGCGACTGGCCCGGGGCTGCCGTCCCCGTGGCTGCCGCGCGCCCGCGCGGCGCGTCCTCGGCCGCCGCGTGCGCTACCACATCGGCTGCGAGCCGGGTCAGATCAACGGGCGCCGATGGCGCTGACGGCAGCGCCGTCCTCCTGATGACCGGGGCACGGGCGTGCCCACCGGCCACCGCGCCGGTGAGCGTCCCGCCGTGCTCCCCGGCCGCGGGCGTGCGCATGCCGCCGGCGGCGCCGAACGCGCCGTAACGTGACCATTGGTACGCGAAACCCTGGGGGCTGCCGACGCACGCCCCCGAAGGAGCCGAGAACGTCATGTCCGAAGACTTCTTCATCCCCGACCCCGAGGGCCGGGTGCCCAGTGCCGAGGGCTACTTCGGCCGGTTCGGCGGCAAGTTCATCCCGGAGGCGCTGGTCGCCGCCGTGGACGAGGTCGCCGTGGAGTACGACAAGGCAAAGTCCGATCCGGCCTTCGCCGCGGAACTGAACGACCTGCTGGTGCACTACACCGGCCGGCCGAGCCCGCTCACCGAGGTGCCGCGGTTCGCGGAGCACGCCGGCGGGGCACGGGTCTTCCTCAAGCGGGAGGACCTCAACCACACCGGCTCGCACAAGATCAACAACGTGCTGGGCCAGGCGCTGCTCACCAAGCGCATGGGCAAGACCCGGGTCATCGCCGAGACCGGCGCCGGCCAGCACGGCGTGGCGACGGCCACCGCCTGCGCCCTGTTCGGCCTGGAGTGCACCATCTACATGGGCGAGGTCGACACCGAGCGCCAGGCGCTCAACGTCGCCCGCATGCGCATCCTCGGCGCCGAGGTCATCCCCGTGAAGTCCGGCAGCCGCACGCTGAAGGACGCGATCAACGAGGCGTTCCGCGACTGGGTCGCCAACGTGGACCGCACCCACTACCTCTTCGGCACGGTCGCGGGCCCGCACCCCTTCCCGGCGATGGTGCGCGACTTCCACCGCGTCATCGGCGTCGAGGCCCGCCGCCAGATCCTGGAGCGCGCGGGCCGGCTGCCGGACGTGGTCGCCGCCTGCGTGGGCGGCGGGTCCAACGCGATCGGCCTGTTCCACGCCTTCATCCCGGACGGGTCCGTGCGTCTGGTGGGCCTGGAGGCGGCAGGGCACGGCGTGGACTCCGGCGAGCACGCGGCGACGCTCACCGTCGGCGAGCCCGGCATCCTGCACGGCTCCCGCTCCTACGTCCTGCAGGACGACGAGGGCCAGATCACCGAGCCGTACTCGATCTCGGCTGGCCTGGACTACCCCGGCATCGGCCCCGAGCACGCCTACCTCAAGGAGACCGGCCGCGCCGAGTACCGCCCGGTCACCGACGACGAGGCGATGCAGGCGCTGCGCCTGCTGTCCCGCACCGAGGGCATCATCCCGGCCATCGAGAGCGCCCACGCCCTCGCCGGCGCGCTGGGAGTCGGCCGGGAGCTGGGCGAGGAGGGCCTGGTCCTGGTCAACCTCTCCGGCCGCGGTGACAAGGACATGGACACGGCCGCCCGCTACTTCGGGCTGTACGACGAGTCTGAAGGAGCACAGCGGTGAGCGGGCAGATCGAGCTGCTGGACCGGACCCTGGCCGGTGCCAGGGCCGAGGGGCGCGCTGCCCTGGTGGCCTACCTCCCGGCCGGTTTCCCGACCGTGGAGGGCGGCATCGAGGCGGCGAAGGCGGCCCTGGAGGGCGGTGCCGACGTCGTCGAGATCGGCCTGCCGCACAGCGACCCCGTGCTGGACGGCCCGGTCATCCAGACCGCGGACGACATCGCGCTGCGCGGCGGTGTGCGGATCAAGGACGTGCTGCGCACGGTGCGGGAGGCGCACGCCGCGACCGGGAAGCCGATCCTGGTCATGACGTACTGGAACCCGGTGGACCGCTACGGCACCGAGCGCTTCGCGGCCGAGCTGGCAGAGGCGGGCGGCGCGGGCTGCATCCTGCCGGACCTGCCGGTGGAGGAGTCCGAGGTGTGGCGGAAGGCCGCCGAGCAGCACGGACTGGCCACCGTCTTCGTGGTCGCCCCGAGCAGCCGGGACGAGCGGCTGGCGAAGATCACGGCGGCGGGCTCCGGCTTCGTCTACGCGGCCTCGCTGATGGGCGTCACCGGCACCCGTGAGAGCGTCGGCGCCGAGGCGGCCGACCTGGTGCGGCGCACCCGGGCCCAGACCGAGCTGCCGGTCTGCGTGGGCCTGGGCGTCTCCAACGCCGCCCAGGCGGCCGAGGTGGCGGGTTTCGCGGACGGGGTGATCGTCGGCTCGGCGTTCGTCAAGCGGCTGCTCGACGCGCCGGACCTGGAGCAGGGCCTGGCCGGGGTGCGCGAGCTGGCGGCGGACCTCGCCCAGGGCGTCCGCCGGTAGCGGCGCCTCACTCTTCCGGGCGAAACATGGGCCGGGGGTACGCGCGAGCGTGCCCCCGGTTCGTTGTGCCTGGGTGTGAGCGAGAAGAACCGTGAAGGAAAGCGCAGTGCCCGGGACCGGCTGCAGGAGCAGCGCGCGGAGGACGAGCGCCGGCACAAGCGCAAGAGGACGCTGATCGTCGCGGGCTCCGTGGTGGGGGTCCTGGCCGTCGGCGCCGTCATCGGGATCGTGGTGGCGGGCAGCGGCGGTGGTTCCGGCGCCCCGGCCGTCACCCCGGTGGGCGCGACCGGCAAGGACAAGCTGGCCCTCCCCAACGGCGCGAGCGACGCCCCGTCCACCCTGACCGTGTACGAGGACTTCCGGTGCCCGGCCTGCGCGGCCTACGAGAACGAGCTCCGCGACACCATCCACGCCCTCCAGGACCAGGGCCAGCTCAAGGTCGAGTACCACCTCGTCCGGCTCATCGACGGGAACCTGGGCGGTACCGGATCGCTCAACGCCGCCAACGCCGCGGCCTGCGCGCAGGACGAGGGCAAGTTCCGCGCGTACCACGACGTCCTCTACCGGAACCAGCCGCAGGAGAACGACGACCACTTCGCCGACAAGACCTACCTGCTGGAGCTTGCGGGCAAGGTGCCGGGACTGAAGACCGACGCCTTCACCACCTGCGTGAAGGACGGCACGTACGACGACTGGGTGAACGCCAACAACGAGGCCTTCGGCGCCGCCGGCTTCAACTCCACGCCCACCATCCTGCTCAACGGCGGGGGGAACCTGCTCGCCAAGGGGCAGCCCAACCTGACCGCGGACCGGCTGAAGCAGCTGGTCACCGAGGCCAACAAGGGCAAGAAGCCCGGCACCGCGACGCAGGGCGCCACCCCGCCGAGCGCTTCCGGGTCGCCGGGTGCGCCGGGATCGGCGAGCGGCTCCGCGACCGCGGGAGGCTCTCCCGCGGCCTCGCAGGGCGGCTGAGCTCCCGCCCGTTATCCAGCCGTTGCCGGGCGGGTGCCCGCCGCACCCGCCCGGCACGGTAGCGTCGGCAGTGCCATGGAACTCATCGCCTTCATTCCCAGCCCGTCGCGCGGGGTCATCCACCTCGGCCCCATCCCTCTGCGCGGCTATGCCTTCTGCATCATCATCGGTGTCTTCGTGGCCGTGTGGCTCGGCGGCAGGCGATGGGTCGCCCGCGGCGGACTGAAGACCACGGTCGCCGACATCGCCGTCTGGGCGGTGCCCTTCGGCCTGGTCGGCGGCCGCCTCTACCACGTGATCACCAGTTACGAGCTCTACTTCGGTGAGGGCAAGGACTGGGTCAACGCGTTCAAGATCTGGGAGGGCGGCCTCGGCATCTGGGGCGCCATCGCCCTGGGTGCCCTCGGCGCCTGGATCGGCTGCCGGCGCCGCGGCATCTCGCTGCCCGCGTACGCCGACGCCGTGGCGCCGGGCATCGCCTTCGCACAGGCCATCGGCCGCTGGGGCAACTGGTTCAACCAGGAGCTGTACGGGCGCGCCACCGATGTGCCCTGGGCGCTGAAGATCGACAGCGCCCACCGGCCGGCGGACAGCCTGGACGTCGCGACGTACCACCCGACCTTCCTCTACGAGTCGCTGTGGTGCGTGGGCGTGGCCCTGCTGGTCATTTGGGCCGACCGGCGCTTCCGGCTCGGCCACGGCCGCGCCTTCGCGCTCTACGTCGCGGCGTACACCGTCGGGCGCTTCTGGATCGAGTACCTGCGCGTCGACGACGCCCACCACGTCCTCGGCCTGCGTCTCAACGACTGGACGTCGATCCTGGTCTTCGTCGCCGCCGTGGTCTACATCGTGGTCTCGGCGAGGCTGCGGCCGGGCCGTGAGGAGGTCGTCGAGCCGGCGGCCGTCGCCGCGGCCGAGGCCTCCGCGGAGGGGACGGACCCCGACGCGAAGGCCAAGGACGCCAAGGACGCCGAGGGCGAGCAGGCGACGGACACGGAAGCGGACGTGGACGCCGAGAAGACCGAAGCCGACGGGGCGGAGCCCGGCCCGGACCGGGACGAGGAGGACGGCGCCGTCCCCGTCGACGCCGAGGCCAAGCCCGCCAAGAACCTCTGACGCGTACGTCGCGCAGCCCGCGGCCGCCGTTCACCACCCTGGTGACGGCGGCCGCGGCGTTTCGTCTCCGGGCGCGTTTTCGCAGGTAAGGCAGGCTTTCCTTGCTGGAAACGCAGGGAATTCGAGCGTACGGTCGAGGCGTTCGAGGGAGGGACGCGGGGATCGCCGCCCCGGGGGAAGGAGCAGATCGACCATGCCGTCAGCCATGGAGGACGAGCGGGTCGCGCCGTACCACGTGGCGCACCACACCCACCGGGACGTCAGCGGCGGCTGGCTTCGTCCGGCCGTGTTCGGGGCGATGGACGGCCTGGTGTCGAACCTCGCGCTCATGACCGGCGTCGCGGGCGGCAACGTCGCCCCCTCGACCATCGTGATCACCGGATTGGCCGGACTCGCGGCGGGCGCCTTCTCGATGGCCGCGGGCGAGTACACCTCCGTCGCCTCCCAGCGGGAGCTGGTCCAGGCAGAGCTGGACGTCGAGCGGCTGGAACTGCGCCGCAACCCCACGGACGAGCTGCGCGAACTGGCCGCGCTGTACGTCGCCCGGGGCGTCGAGCCGGAGCTGGCCGAAGAGGTGGCCCGGCAGATGTCCAGGGACCCGGAGCAGGCCCTGGAGATCCACGCCCGCGAGGAGCTGGGCGTCGACCCGACCGACCTGCCGTCGCCGCTGGTGGCGGCCGGTTCCTCGTTCGTGTCCTTCGGCGTCGGCGCCCTGCTGCCGGTGCTCCCGTACCTGATCGGCGCAACGGTGGTCTGGCCCGCGGTGATCGTCGCGCTGATCGGTCTCTTCCTCTGTGGGGCGGCTGTGGCCCGTGTGACGGCGCGCAGCTGGTGGTTCAGCGGACTTCGGCAGCTCGTCTTGGGCGGAGCCGCCGCCGGGGTTACCTTCGTTCTGGGCGCGCTGTTCGGCACCGCCGTCGGCTGAGCCGGGTGACGGCCACAAGCCACTTGTTACCCGCTCGTTTCAGCGCGACCAACACAGGGCATCAGTCTGTGGCGCCGTGGGCAGTGTCGCCTGCGTCTCACGTGAGCGATGCTGGCCCATACTGCCTGCTCGTAGCGCTGCTTAGTCCACATGATGGAACTGGCTATCCACTTTTCGGCCATCCGGCCATCATGTAACCTGCACGAAATCGCAGAGGGCCAACGTCGTCCCTAGTGCGCATGTCATATGCCAGATGACGACGACGGGAGAGCCGATGCGTTCCGCGTCCACGCACCCCCAGACCGCCGGCTCCGGTTCCGGCCGGTGGTCCCACATGGACGGGCGTCCCGCCCCCCAGGGGATGTACGACCCCCGCAACGAGCACGACGCCTGCGGCGTCGGCTTCGTGGCCACCCTCACCGGCGAGGCGGACCACGCGCTCGTGGAGCAGGCACTGACCGTGCTGCGCAACCTGGAGCACCGCGGGGCCACCGGCTCCGAGCCGGACTCCGGCGACGGCGCGGGCATCCTGATGCAGGTCCCGGACGCGTTCCTGAGGGCGGTCGCCGGTTTCGAGCTGCCCGCCGCCGGCCGGTACGCGGTCGGCACGGCCTTCCTGCCCGTCGAGGACGAGGACCGCCGCAAGGCCGTCGAGTCCATCGAGCGGCTGGCCGCCGAGGAGGGACTGACCGTCCTCGGCTGGCGCGAGGTGCCGATCGGCCCCGACGTCCTCGGCGCCACGGCGCGCTCGACGATGCCGCACTTCTCCCAGCTCTTCGTCTCGGACGCCGAGGACGCGCGGTCCGGGATCGACCTCGACCGCCCCGCCTTCGTGCTGCGCAAGCGCGCCGAGCGCGAGGCGGACGTCTACTTCCCGTCGCTGTCGGCCCGGACGCTCGTCTACAAGGGCATGCTGACCACCGGCCAGCTGGAGCCCTTCTTCCCGGACCTGTCCGACGAGCGCACCGCCACCGCCATCGCCCTGGTGCACTCCCGCTTCTCCACCAACACCTTCCCCAGCTGGCCGCTGGCGCACCCGTACCGCTTCGTCGCCCACAACGGTGAGATCAACACCGTCAAGGGCAACCGCAACTGGATGCGCGCCCGCGAGTCGCAGCTCGCCTCGGGCCACTTCGGCGGCGACCTGGACCGGATCTTCCCGGTCTGCACGCCGGACGCCTCGGACACGGCGACCTTCGACGAGGTGCTGGAGCTGCTCCACCTCGGCGGCCGCTCGCTGCCCCACAGCGTGCTGATGATGATCCCCGAGGCGTGGGAGAACCACGACTCGATGGACCCGGCCCGGCGCGCCTTCTACCAGTACCACTCCACCCTGATCGAGCCCTGGGACGGCCCGGCCTGCGTCACCTTCACCGACGGTTCCGTCGTCGGCGCCGTCCTGGACCGCAACGGCCTGCGTCCGGGGCGCTACTGGGTCACCGACGACGGCCTGGTCGTGCTCGCCTCCGAGTCCGGCGTGCTGGACGACATCTCCCCGGACAAGGTGGTCCGCAAGGGCCGGCTGCAGCCCGGGAAGATGTTCCTGGTCGACACGGCCCGGCACCGGATCATCGAGGACGACGAGATCAAGGCCCAGCTCGCCGCCGAGCACCCCTACGCGGAGTGGCTGGAAGCCGGCCTGATCCACCTCAACGACCTGCCCGAGCGCGAGCACATCGTGCACACCCACGCCTCGGTCACCCGCCGCCAGCAGACCTTCGGGTACACCGAGGAGGAGCTGCGGATCATCCTGGCGCCGATGGCGAAGACCGGCGGTGAGCCGCTGGGCTCCATGGGCACCGACTCGCCGATCGCGGCGCTGTCCGAGCGGCCCCGGCTGCTCTTCGACTACTTCACCCAGCTGTTCGCGCAGGTCACCAACCCCCCGCTGGACGCCATCCGGGAGGAGCTGGTCACCTCGCTGATCAGCGCCGTCGGCCCGTCCGGCAACCTGCTGGAGCCGTCGCCGGCGTCCTGTCGCAACATCACCCTGCCCTTCCCGGTGATCGACAACGACGAGTTGGCCAAGCTCATCCACATCAACGCCGACGGCGACATGCCGGGCCTGAAGGCCGCGACGCTGTCGGGCCTGTACCGGGTCTCCGGCGGCGGCGAGGCCCTGGCCGCGCGGCTCACCGAGATCTGCGCCGAGGCCGACGCCGCCATAGAGGACGGCGCCCGGCTGATCGTGCTCTCCGACCGGCACTCGGACGCCGAGCACGCGCCGATCCCGTCGCTGCTGCTCACCTCCGCCGTGCACCACCACCTCATCCGCACCAAGCAGCGCACCCAGGTGGGCCTGCTGGTCGAGGCCGGCGACGTCCGCGAGGTGCACCACGTCGCGCTGCTCATCGGCTACGGTGCCGCGGCGGTCAACCCGTACCTGGCGATGGAGTCGGTCGAGGACCTGCTGCGCGCGGGCACCTTCCTCCAGGGTCTGGAGCCCGAGGCGGCCATCAGGAACCTGATCAAGGCGCTGGGCAAGGGCGTACTGAAGGTGATGTCCAAGATGGGCATCTCCACCGTCGCCTCCTACCGCGGTGCGCAGGTCTTCGAGGCCATCGGCCTGGACAACGACTTCGTCGACACCTACTTCCACGGCACCACGACCAAGCTCGGCGGCGCCGGCATCGACGTGGTCGCCAAGGAGGTCGCCGCCCGGCACGCCAAGGCCTACCCCGCCTCCGGCATCGCCCCGGCGCACCGCCGGCTGGAGATCGGCGGCGAGTACCAGTGGCGCCGCGAGGGCGAGCCGCACCTGTTCGACCCGGAGACGGTCTTCCGGCTGCAGCACGCCACCCGCTCGCGCCGCTACGACATCTTCAAGCAGTACACGGACCGGGTGAACGAGCAGTCCGAGCGCCTGATGACGCTCCGCGGCCTGTTCGCCTTCAAGGACGGCGAGCGCGCCCCGATCCCGGTCGACGAGGTCGAGCCGGTCTCCGAGATCGTCAAGCGCTTCTCCACCGGCGCCATGTCGTACGGCTCCATCTCGCGCGAGGCGCACGAGACGCTGGCCATCGCCATGAACCAGCTGGGCGGCAAGTCCAACACCGGCGAGGGCGGCGAGGACCCGGACCGCCTGTACGACCCGGCGCGCCGTTCCGCGATCAAGCAGGTCGCCTCCGGCCGCTTCGGCGTCACCTCGGAGTACCTGGTCAACGCGGACGACATCCAGATCAAGATGGCCCAGGGCGCCAAGCCCGGTGAGGGCGGCCAGCTGCCCGGCCACAAGGTCTACCCGTGGATCGGCAGGACCCGGCACAGCACCCCCGGTGTCGGCCTGATCTCGCCGCCGCCGCACCACGACATCTACTCCATCGAGGACCTGGCGCAGCTGATCCACGACCTCAAGAACGCCAACCCGCAGGCCCGCATCCACGTGAAGCTGGTCTCCGAGGTCGGCGTCGGCACGGTCGCGGCGGGCGTCTCCAAGGCCCACGCCGACGTCGTGCTGATCTCCGGCCACGACGGCGGCACCGGCGCCTCCCCGCTGACCTCCCTGAAGCACGCGGGCGGCCCCTGGGAGCTGGGCCTGGCCGAGACGCAGCAGACGCTGCTGCTCAACGGCCTGCGCGACCGCATCGTCGTCCAGACCGACGGCCAGCTGAAGACCGGCCGCGACGTCGTCATCGCCGCCCTGCTGGGCGCCGAGGAGTTCGGCTTCGCGACCGCCCCGCTGGTGGTCTCCGGCTGCGTGATGATGCGGGTGTGCCACCTGGACACCTGTCCGGTCGGCATCGCCACCCAGAACCCGGTGCTGCGCGACCGCTTCACCGGCAAGGCCGAGTACGTGGTGAACTTCTTCGAGTTCATCGCGCAGGAGGTCCGCGAGCTCCTGGCCGAGCTGGGCTTCCGCTCGATCGAGGAGGCCGTCGGCCACGCCGAGCTGATCGACACCACCGCGGCCGTCACCCACTGGAAGGCGCAGGGCATGGACCTCGCCCCGCTCTTCCACGTGCCCGAGCTGCCCGAGGGCGCGGCCCTGCACCGCACCATCGACCAGGACCACGGCCTGGGCAAGGCGCTCGACAACGAGCTCATCGCACTCGCCAAGGACGCCCTCGACAACGGCGACCCGGTCCGCGCCCAGGTCGCGATCCGCAACGTCAACCGCACGGTCGGCACCATGCTCGGCCACGAGGTGACCAAGAAGTACGGCGGCGCCGGCCTGCCCGACGACACCGTCGACATCACCCTGACCGGCTCCGCGGGCCAGTCCTTCGGCGCCTTCCTCCCCAAGGGCATCACGCTCCGCCTGGAGGGCGACGCCAACGACTACGTCGGCAAGGGCCTGTCCGGCGGCCGGGTGATCGTCCGTCCCGACCGGGGCGCCGACCACCTGGCCGAGTACTCGACCATCGCCGGCAACACCATCGCGTACGGCGCCACCGGAGGTGAGCTCTTCCTGCGCGGCACCACCGGCGAGCGCTTCTGCGTCCGCAACTCCGGCGCCACCGTCGTGTCCGAGGGCGTGGGCGACCACGGCTGCGAGTACATGACCGGTGGCCGGGCACTGGTGCTCGGCCCGACCGGCCGCAACTTCGCGGCCGGCATGTCGGGCGGCATCGCGTACGTCCTCGACCTCGACCCGGACAACGTCAACACCGGCATGGTGAACGTCGAGGAGCTGGACGCCGACGACATCAAGTGGCTGCACGACGTGGTGCGCCGCCACCAGGAGGAGACGGGCTCCACCGTCGCCGAGAAGCTCCTCGCCGACTGGGGCCACACCCTCACCCGCTTCGGCAAGGTCATGCCGCGGGACTACAAGGCAGTGCTCGCCGCCAAGAACGCCGCCGAGCAAGCCGGGCTCTCCGAGTCCGAGACCGTCGCGAAGATGATGGAGGCGGCAAATGGCTGACCCGAAGGGCTTCCTCACCACGCCCCGCGAGACCGCTCCGACCCGTCCGGTCGAGGAGCGCAAGCAGGACTGGAACGAGGTCTACGTTCCCGGCGGCCTGCTGCCGATCATCACCAAGCAGGCCGGACGCTGCATGGACTGCGGCATCCCCTTCTGCCACAACGGCTGTCCGCTGGGGAACCTGATCCCCGAGTGGAACGACTACGCCTACCGTGAGGACTGGAAGGCCGCCAGCGAGCGCCTGCACGCGACCAACAACTTCCCGGAGTTCACCGGTCGCCTCTGCCCGGCCCCCTGCGAGTCCGCCTGTGTGCTCGGCATCAACCAGCCGGCGGTGACCATCAAGAACGTCGAGGTCACCATCATCGACAAGGCCTGGGACAGCGGGGACGTCACCCCGCAGCCCCCGGACCGGCTCTCCGGCAAGACCGTCGCCGTCATCGGCTCCGGCCCGGCGGGCCTGGCCGCCGCCCAGCAGCTGACCCGGGCCGGCCACACCGTCGCGGTGTACGAGCGGGCCGACCGCATCGGCGGTCTGCTGCGGTACGGCATCCCCGAGTTCAAGATGGAGAAGCGGCACATCAACCGCCGCATCGAGCAGATGCGCGCGGAGGGCACCAAGTTCCGCACCGGTGTCGAGGTCGGCCGCGACATGCCGGGCAGCGCACTGCGCAAGCGGTACGACGCCGTGGTGATCGCCGCGGGCGCCACCCAGTGGCGCGACCTGCCCGCCGAGGGACGCGAACTCGGCGGCATCTACCAGGCGATGGAGTACCTGCCGCTGGCCAACAAGGTGCAGGAGGGCGACTTCGTCGCCCCGCCGATCACCGCCGAGGGCAAGCACGTGGTCGTCATCGGCGGTGGCGACACCGGCGCCGACTGCGTCGGCACCGCGCACCGCCAGGGCGCCCGCTCGGTCACCCAGCTGGAGATCATGCCCCGGCCGTCGGAGGACCGCCCGGCGCACCAGCCCTGGCCGACCATGCCGATGACGTACAAGGTCACCTCCGCCCACGAGGAGGGCGGCGAGCGGGTCTACGCTGTCAACACCATGAGGTTCGAGGGCGACGAGGACGGCAACGTCAAGGCGCTGCACCTGGTCGAGGTCGAGTTCCAGGACGGGAAGTTCGTCCCGCAGCCCGGCACCGAGAAGGTGATCCCTGCCGAACTGGTCACCCTCGCCATGGGCTTCACCGGCACCGACCAGCGCAACGGCCTGGTCGAGCAGCTCGGCCTGGAGCTCGACGCCCGCGGCAACATCGCCCGCGACAAGGACTTCACCACCAACGTGGACGGTGTCTTCGTCGCCGGTGACGCGGGCCGCGGCCAGTCGTTGATCGTGTGGGCCATCGCCGAGGGCCGTTCCGCGGCCCGCGCGGTGGACCACTACCTCACCGGCGCGAGCATCCTGCCGGCCCCGATCCGTCCGACGGATCGCCCGCTGACGGTCTGACCCTCCGTCACACCTGAGACGTCCCGTACAAGGGCGTACGGAACGGAACGCGGCGCCTGCCCTCACCCGACCGGGGGCAGGCGCCGCACTGCCATGTCGTGGAACTCCACCAGGGCGTCCTCGGTGTAGGCGCCCACGCCGCCCCGGGTGTAGGGGCGTTCGGCGTCCGCGAACGAGGTCAGGAAGCGCCCGTCGACCGTGATCGTGAGCGTGGCGCCGCGCTGCTCCACCTCGATCCGGTACCAGCGCCCGGTGGGGAACGGCGCCGGACCGGTGGCCAGGAAGCGCTGGCCACCCGGGTACGCCGGGTCGCGCTTGCCCAGCTCCCAGCCGTTCGGCTTGAGGGCGAGGTAGTAGAAGTGCTCCGGGTCGCGGTACGCCCACACCAGCCACGGCACTTCCCACGGGTTGGGCCGGGGGGTGCGCAGCTGACGGAGCGTCCGCGTCCGCGCCCCGTAGGCCATGTCCCCGTACTCCTCGGTGGAGACCACCAGGCCCGCGTGCGTGACGTCCGGGCGGTCGGCCACGCCCGGCGAGAGCAGCAGCGACGTGGCGTCCCCGCGGTTGTCGCCGTAGCCGTCGTACACCGACAGCCAGGGCCCGTGCACCGTGCCGTCCGTCCAGCCGGGCCCGGCGCCGCCGCGCCCCTGGCACGCGTACACCACGCCGCCCACCACCAGCAGCAGGGCGAGCACCAGCCCGGCGGACCGCGGGCCCCTCCGCCGCGGTGGGCGGAGGGGCCGGAGCACGGAGGACCTCAGGACGGTGGTCATGCCGCGGGGGAGGGCTCCGGGGCACGGGGCGGCGGGACCGCGGAGGAGAGCGTGGTGGGCACGTCCTCGCCGAAGTCCTCGGCGAGCTGGGCGAGCACGCGTTCTGCCGCCCGTCCGTCGCCGAAGGGATTGCCCGCGGTCGCCATGCGGTGGTACTCCGCCGGGTCGTCCAGCAGCCGGCCCGCGGCCGTCAGGATCGCCTCGGGGTCGGTGCCGATCAGCCGGGCCGCGCCCGCCTCCACGGCCTCCGGCCGCTCGGTGGTGGTACGGAGCACCAGCGCGGGCTTGCCGAGGCTGGGCGCCTCCTCCTGGATGCCGCCGGAGTCGGTGAGGACCAGCTCGCAGTCGGCGAGGGTCGCCGCGAAGTCGGGGTAGCCCAGCGGTTCGACGACGTGCACGGCGTGGTGGCCGGTCAGTTCGGGCAGCAGGGCCTCGCGCACGGCCGGGCTCTTGTGCAGCGGCAGCAGGATCTCCACGTCCCCGCGCCGGCCGAGCCGGCGCAGCGCGCGGCCCATGGCGCGCATCCGCTCCCCCTGGTTCTCCCGGCGGTGCAGGGTGAGCAGCACCCGGCGGCGGCCGCTGCCCGGGAAGGCGCTGCGGCCGACGCCCTCGCCGAGCACCCACAGCAGGTTGTCGATGACCGTGTTGCCGGTGGTGAACACCTGGGTGTCGGGGGTGCCCTCGGCGAGCAGGTGGGCGGCGGCCCGCGGGGTGGGGGCGAAGTGCCAGCGGGCGATGCGCCCGATCAGCCGGCGGTTGAGCTCCTCGGGGAACGGGTTGTCGAGGACGCCGGTGCGCAGGCCCGCCTCGACGTGGGCGACGGGGACGCGTTCGTAGAAGGCGGCCAGCGCCCCGGCCAGCGCGGTGGTGGTGTCGCCCTGGACGATCACCAGGTCCGGACGGTCGTTCCTGATGACCTCGCCCAGTCCCTCCACCAGACGGGCCGTCAGCTCCGAGAGCTGCTGGCGCTCGCGCATCACGTCGAGCCCGGCCCTGGCCGGCACCTGCAGCAGCTCCAGCATCTGGTGGAGCATCTCGCGGTGCTGTCCGGTGGTGACCACGATCGGCTCGAACAGCTCCGAGGCCGCCATCGCCCGGGCCACGGGGGCCAGTTTGATCACCTCCGGCCGGGTGCCGAGGACGAGCATCGAGCGGATCGTTTGCGTCGTTCCGGGCGATTCGGATGGGTGAGCGGACATGGTTCCCCCCTGGGACGGTGGTGCAGGTGATCGGGACGAGAAGGAGTACGGGCCGTCAGGTGCGCGCGGTCTTCAGCCAGGTGCGCTTGCCGGTGAGCATCCGCCACAGGCCCCACCAGCCGGCGGCGAACCAGATGTAGCCGTAGAGGATGAAGGCGTGCGCCGCCAGGACGGAGCGCACCAGCCCGAGTGTGCGCTCGCGCTTGGCGTAGACGAAGCCGTAGACGTAGGCCGCGGTGAAGGAGAGCAGGTACGGGCCGAGCAGCCACATCGGCGAGACCAGCGGCCGGCCCTCCTGGAACGAGGCGGCGACGGTGCCGCCGACGGCGACCAGGAAGGACAGCGGCAGCAGCGAGGTGAGCAGGATCAGCACCGGGCTGGACAGGTGGTAGAGCAGGTCCAGGGCCGGGCGGGTGGAGACCTCGCGCAGGATCAGCGGCACCAGGCCGGCGGACTGCAGGTGGCCCTGGAACCACCGCGAGCGCTGCCGCACCAGCCGTCGTACGTCGAGCACGGCCTGCTGGGAGACGGCGGCGGTGGTGCAGTACTGGTTGCGCCAGCCGCGCGCGATCAGCCGGACCCCGAGGTCGAGGTCCTCGGTCAGGCTGTCGCTCCAGGGGCCGTCGCCGCCGAGCGTGTCGAGCGCGGACAGCCGCATGAACTGCCCGTTGCCGCCCATGCCGACGCTGCCCAGGAAGCGCCGGGCGCTCTGGAAGACGTCGCCGTAGACGACGAACTCCATGTCCTGCAGCCGGGCCAGCAGCCCCAGGTGCCGGTTGTACATGCGGACGCCGATCTGGACGGCGCCGGTGGCCGGGTCGTCGAAGTACGGGTCGACGGCCTGGATGGTGTGCGGGTCGAGCCGGCCGTCGGCGTCGACGACGCAGAGGATGACGTCCTCGGGGGCGCGGTGGCCGAGCAGTCCGGAGGCCCGCAGGTGGCGCACGCCCGCGTTGAGCGCCGCGCCCTTGCCGCGCCGGGCGTCGGGGAGCCGGCGCCGGTAGAGCCAGACCCGCGAGCTGTCGGCGGCCCGGGCGACCTCGGACGTACGGTCGTCGGAGGCGTCGTCGATGACCAGTGCCACGAAGCTGTCGGCGGGCAGTGAGGTGATCCGGGCCAGGCTCTCGGCGAGGACCTTCTCCTCGTTGAGGCAGGCGAGCAGGAAGACGTAGAAGCGCTGCCGTCCCGGCTGGCGCACCCGGCGGATGTGGCGCCGGGAGAGCAGGAACAGCGTGGTGTTGTAGGTCCCGGCCAGCACGATCAGCGCGGTCGCGGCCCACAACGCGAACTGGCCGGTCATGACCGGCCCCCGGCGGTCCGGCCGGCCGCCGCACGGGCCGAGGGACGGCGGAGCCAGAGTCTCGCCGCCATCAGACCGAATGCGATCAGGCAATACAGCAGGAAGCCCATTCCTGCCGCTATTTGTAAACCCCTGGCGAACGGAATGCCAGGAACAGCCCTCGAAGCCGTGGCCATACCAGCCAGCGGCAGCATTGTGCCCAGTGCGGGCCTTCCGTACATGAGTGAGTCCCCCCAATGCGTTCCGGCGCGAAAGGCGGTCCGGAACTCCAGGGCAGGAAGTTAGCAGATACTTTTGGATGATCATCGCCTGATAGGCGGTGCGTGGGGTTGCGCGCGGGGCGTGCGCCGGTATCGCCGCAGCTCCGGGGTGTGTACCGAAAGGGGGATTCACCCTTCTGGGGGCATTGGGTTTCCATGCCGGAATGAAAATCGAACGAGAGGCGAATCCGATGATCGTGTTGACATCGGGCATTGCGGCTCTGAACAATCGGCGACCTGTTCTGAACCGGTGCAATGGGGGGAAACATGCAATCCCGCATCAGGAGGCCCGGGAAGTCCCGGGTCTCCGTCATCGTCATGCTCATCACGGCCCTCTTGGGGGTCGCATTCCTGTCCGCCCCGGCGGGCGGTGCCGCAGGGCGCGGCCCCGCGGGCAAGGGCGACCACCGCCACCGCGGCGAGCTCCTGGGCGGCCGCGCCGGCCTCGGCGAGGTCGACTTCACGGGCTGGGCC